>CANQBY010000159.1 GCA_947589695.1 uncultured Bacilli bacterium | reverse complement strand
TGAAAAATGTGTTAGCTTTATAGTTAAACTTTTCACTAGAAATGAATTAAGCTATATAATTGGAACATTAAATAATGATTGGAATTTAAGTAATAACAATAATAGAGTATTAACTAGAACGATTTAAAATTAAAAAGCCTATAAATTGATGTCTACTCTAAGGAGGCATTTCAAATTAAATAGGCTTTTTTTTAGTTTTCATTTAGTATTTTTTGAGGTTTATCAATAAAACCTAAAAGATAATCTGCTGAATAATGATAAGTTTTACAAATAGTATATAAAGCATGGAGGGAAATTAAATATTTTCCTTTTTCATATTCAACTATAATAGTACGAGCAACATTTAGTTGGTTAGCAAGTTCTTCTTGAGTGAGATTATTGTCTTTACGAAATTCTTTTAAGCGATTGATAATTTTAACATTATCAATATTTTTATTATATTTAGGATATTTTTTAAGATCTGTAAAATCAAAAATATAATCTAAAGATACATCAAAAAAATGACATAAGGTTATTAAATGTTTTAGGGGGATAGTTTGTTTTTCTTTTTCATATCTACTATATAGAGTATCACTAACATTTATAACTTTAGCTGTCGATATAAGAGTTAAACCTATTCTTTCTCTTAAAGCTTTTAAATTTATTCCATAATTCATCAATTTTCACCTGAGATAATTTTCTCATATCTGTAAAAATTCATTATAATATTCGAATAAATACTGACATTTTTATTGACTTTTGACATTTGCCATACTATAATTTAACTATAAACTAGATATTTCTATGATAGAAAGGTATGACAAATATAAATGGAAAAGAATAAAAGAGTAATAATTTATGTTTTAATATTATTAGTAGGGATAGGTATATCTTTTGCTTATTTTGTGGGAAGAACATTGTTTGGGGGAGAAGGAGCAATGACACATGCCACCACAGCAAGTATAAATAATGCCGAAGTAACAGTAACTGGTAATATAAAAATAGATAATTTAGGAATGTTACCAGGACATAAGATGGTATCGCATTTAGAAGTAACTGCGAAGGGAGATAATATTTTAATACCTTTTAATTTAATATGGAGTGGAATAAATGGATTAGAGACATCTTTAAAGGTAACAATATATAAAGCTAAGAGTTTAGATAATAGTATTGAAGCTAAATGTGAAGAGATAAGAAAAAATATAAGTGCTGGAACAATGGTATATGAAGAGTGTGATATAACAAATTTAAACACTTTAGGTACACCAGTCGGAAGTGGAACTATACCAAAAAGTGGAAGTACAACAGAAGTAATGTTAGCAGAAGATCAATTTATAAATGCCACACCAAATAGTTCAGAGACATTATATTATTATGTAGTATTAGAATACCCAAATGATGAAAATAGTCCTCAAAATAATGATATGGGAGAAAGTTTTGAAGGAGAAGTAACAGTCCAAGCAAGTGATATAGAGTCAGATATAGATATAACGACAATGTATGCATTTAATAAAGAGACAGGTCAATATGAAGAATTAATAGATAAAAAAATACCAGAGAATCAAATATTAGATATGAGTAAAACAACATGTAAAAAAGGAGCAAAACCAACATGGGATGCAGCTAATAATAGAATAACATTAAGTAATTATACTCAAGCAGGAGAGTCATGTGAATTATATTTTAAAGATAAACCCACATCAGCTGAAGTAGTAGCAGAATTATTTCCCGATTATGAAACCAAAGATAATGGAACGAACTTTTCAACAGGAGATAATGGAATATTAAAAGTAACAGGGATAGATGAAGGAGATAATGGAAATACATTATATAAAGCTGAAGATAATGATGGGACTAGTTACTTCTTTAGGGGACAAGCTAATAATAATTGGGTACAATTTGCAGGAAATAGATGGCGAATCATCCGAATCAATGGAGATGGAACAATCAGAATGATATTTCAATGTAGTGGAGCTAATTGTACAAATACTGAAGATGAATCAACTCAAGATGCAAAAACTCAATTAACAACTTCAGCATATAATGGTGAATATAATGATAATACATATGTAGGATATTATAATTTTGGAAAAGCAAGTGGAAGTTATAATGGAGCTCATACAGGAACGAATCCAAGTACCATAGCAGCTTATTTGAATGAATGGTATGAAAAAAATTTGACACAATATGACCAATATATTGACCAGGATGCCGGTTTTTGCAATGATAGGCAGAAAGTAACTGGAGTAAACTCAACTTATGATAGTGGAACAGGATACGGAACATCAGCAACAAGTTATGCTATGTATGGAAGAGTAGTAAAAAATGCAAATAGTAGAAATCCACAATTCCCAACCCTAAAATGTGGAGTAAGTGCTAAAACAGCAGATCAACAAGAGACAGGTGCTGATGTAGATAATACAGCATATGAAAGAGACTTGTTTACCAAAACAGGAGCAAAAAAAGGAAATTGGATTTTATTACATTCAATAGGGCTAATAACAGGAAATGAAGTGTTACTTGCTGGGGGG
>CANQBY010000158.1 GCA_947589695.1 uncultured Bacilli bacterium | reverse complement strand
TTTAATGAACTTGCAAAGAAATATGAAACACGTAATGGAGGTTATACAAGAATTGTTAAACTTAAAGAACGTGTTGGAGATGACGCTTTACAAGTTAAACTTGAATTAGTTTAAAAAATTACTACCTTAAGGGTAGTTTTTTTGTAAAGATTATGTCTAAAATAAAATTTTTAATGTTAAATTGAGAATAATTAGTTATAATTAATGTGGGAGGTATAATAATGAATAATACGGATGCTATTTATATGCTTTCAGATCAAATAAATGCCCTTAATGATAGAATTACTAAGTTACAAGATTTAACTTATGTTCAGGTTTTACTCATGGCTGCAAATAATTCTTTATTAGATGAAAATAAACGGGTTATGATGTTTAATCAAGCGATGGCATTAATAGAAAGAACTGATTTAAGGGTACAAGGAGCAAATTCTCAAGTACAAAATACAGCTTCTCAAGAATTGCCAACTGATTTAATTAGATAAACTACTTTAGGGTAGTTTTTTTTAATGGATAAAAAAAGAAACTCTAATGAGTTTCTAAATATAAATCATAATATTCATCGTAAGTTAGGCCTGAGTCATGAACTTTGGTAGCTAGGTCAATACCTAAATAACGAATATGCCATGGTTCTTCCATATATTGGGTAATAAATTGTTTTCCTTTGGGGTATCTTACTATAAAACCATATTTATAGGAATTATTAAGCATCCATTCGTAAGTTTCTGGAGTAATATTATCGTTTAAATTAGGACTTCGAACGTCAACAGCTAAGCCTAATTGATGTTCAGAGAAGCCAGGACGTGCGGAATAAGTATCAGCTTTAGCCTCTCCATCGCGGGCTTTATAGCGATTATAAAGAACACTTTGTGTTTCAAAAGAACGATAAGGACTAAAAGGATAGAAATATACATTTTCTAAAATACCAGCACTAGTTAATTTTTCAAAAGCTTCCGCGGCTTCTTTTCGAAGTTTATAAGTACTATTATAACTTAAACTTACTAAATCACTAGGTTCGTAATTATCAGGTAGTTTATGATATTTATTAACTAAAATAGTTAAATCATTTTCAGCTTCTTCTACCGTATATTCTTGATATTTACTATATCCTTGGAGATCTAAACCAATATTGACATAGGTAACAACTGTTTTGATATCATAATTAGTATTTTTATCTTGGTATGATAGATAACGTTCGAAGTTTGTAATATCAAAATTAGAAATATCTTTATATTTTAAAATATCTATATAATCCATATCTAATAGTATGTCGATATTATTAGAAAAATTCTTAAAAATAAAGTTAATTTCTTCACTATGATAGTTTTTGTTTAATAAAATATTTAAGTAGTTAGCAAAGTTAGAGATATCAACATAATCAATTTGATAATATTCTTCGATATAATCTTCATTAAACATTTCGGATTCTAATAGACTTTCAATAGTTTTAGAATATTCACGATTGGAAATATTTTCATAACTGGATAATTCTTTTAATACAGATAAAGCTTTATCACTATAAACCGGTTGGTTGGGAATATTATTATCAGTTATATTGGGGTTCTTAAATAATTTTAAGATAAAAATAACAATGATAGATATTAAAATAATAATAATGGGATATAGAATAATCCATATTTTTTTATTTATTTTCATAGTTTCTCTCCTAGTATAATTATATTATATCAAAATATTTAAAAATAGTCTTAAATAATTAGAAAAAAAATTAGAAAATGTCAAATAAAAAGACAAATTTTCTTTAATTTACAAGTAATGGTGGATGTGTTATAATTTAGATGGTGATATATATGGATAAAAAAATTATTTTGACAGGAGATAGACCTACAGGGAAATTACATTTAGGACATTATGTAGGTAGTTTAAAAACAAGAGTAGAATTACAAAATAAGGGAGAATATCAGATGTATGTTTTTATCGCAGATTTACAAGCATTAACAGATAATGCTAGAAATCCTGAAAAGATACAGAATAGTTTGATGGAAGTAGCAATTGATTATTTATCAGTGGGATTAGATCCAAAGAAAACCACGATTTTTGTCCAATCGCAAATACCGGAACTTACAGAGTTAACAGTGCATTATCTAAATTTGGTTACTTTAGCAAGATTAAAAAGAAATCCGACAATTAAAACCGAAATTAAAGAAAGAGGATTTAATGATGCAGTACCAGTAGGATTTTTAACTTATCCGATTAGTCAAGCAGCAGATATTACAGCTTTTAAAGCGGATTTAGTACCTGTTGGAGAAGATCAATTACCTTTAATTGAACAATGTAAAGAAATAGTGCATTCTTTTAATAGTATTTATGGAAATGTGTTAAAAGAACCAGAAGCGATGATTCCGGAAAATAAAGCTTGCAAAAGATTACCAGGAACTGATGGTAAAGCAAAAATGAGCAAGTCTTTAGGCAATTGTATATATTTATCAGATGATAGTGAGACAGTTAAGGAAAAAATTATGGGAATGTACACCGACCCTAATCATATTCGGGTAGAAGATCCTGGCGAAGTAGAAAATAATGCAGTGTTTACTTATTTGGAAGCTTTTG
>CANQBY010000157.1 GCA_947589695.1 uncultured Bacilli bacterium | reverse complement strand
GGTTCGTTAGTCTAGAGGCCTATGACGTCTGCCTGTCACGCAGAAGACCACGGGTTCGAATCCCGTACGAACCGCCATATGGCTCCTTAGCTCAGTTGGTAGAGCAGAGGACTGAAAATCCTTGTGTCACTGGTTCAATTCCCGTAGGAGCCACCATTAAGATATCAAAAAAGCCTTTATTTAGAAGAGCTTTTTTCTTTGACTAAATTTTGGTTAAAATTTTTATATATAAATAAATTTATTATTTAAAAAATAATATTTCAGGAAAATTATTAATTAGTTAAATTACAATTTATAAGGGCAAACTCTATATGAGATTTGTTTTTTTCGTGGTATAATACTTAATAAGCAAAACAGTAACAAGCAAATTAGGAGTTAATTATGGATCAAGAAAAGATAGGAAAATTTATTAAAGAGATTAGACAAAAGAATAATCTTACTCAAAAAGATATCGCGGATAAATACAAGGTAACTTATCAAGCAGTTAGTAAATGGGAAAATGGGAAAAATATGCCTGATATGGCTTTAATAAAACAAATGAGTAAAGATTTTAATATTAGTTTAGATGATATTTTTGAGGGAGAATATAGTAAAAAAAATAGAAATAGAAAAAATATTTATATTATATCTTTTACTTTAATTATAATCACTTTATTAATAATTGGGGGAATATATTTAGTTAAATATAATAATAATAGTAGTTTTGAATTTAAAACTTTAAAAGCCGAATGTTCTGATTTTAATATTTCCGGTAGTATTTCATATAATGATTCTAAATCAGCAATTTATATAAGTGATATTATTTATTGTGGTGAGGATGATATTGAAGAGTATAGTAATATAAAATGTATTTTATATGAAAATAATGCAGACTCTAATAAAATAATAGATACTTATAATTATGATAAAAATACTAAAATAACATTAGAAGATTTTTTAAAAGAAGTATCATTTACAGTAGATAATTACCAAAAAGTATGTAAAACATATTCCAAAGATAGTTTATATTTAGAAATAGAAGCAACTAATGAAAAGGAAAAAATAACAACTTACAAAATACCATTAACATTGGTAGGTGATTGTAATTGTAATTAGGAAACTCAACTAAATGTTGAGTTTTTACAACTTTTTCGTTATTTAATTTTTTCTTTTATTATTATAAAATTGATAATGAAAGGAGAAAAAAGAGATGAACAAGAAAAAAATTATAGTTTTCATAATATTATTTGTTGTAGTTTTAGCATTAGGAATGGGAGGATATTTTTTATTAGTTCATAAAGAACAAAATAAAGATGCTTTAAGATTTAAGGAGGAATATGAGGCATTAAATGATACGATTAGAGATTCTGATGGAGCAAAATATAATAATGTAAATATAGATAAAAACAATCCTATTAAATATGTTACAGTGGAAGAAGCTATAGAATTATTAGATAGTAAAAAAGCAATAATATATGTGGGAGCAAATTGGTGTCCATGGTGCCGAAATATGATTAGTCCGATGTTAGATGTTGCCAAAAAATTAAATATTAAAACAATCTATTATTTAGAGTTAGATGATGATAAATCTAATTATGAAATACAAAATAATGAATTAAAACAAATAAATAAAGGGTCTCAAAGTTATTATAAATTGTTAGATAAATTAAAAGATTATTTAAGTGATTATGAATTAACTGATAGTGATGGAAAAACTTATGCGACGGGTGAAAAAAGAATATACATGCCATTTTTTATAACTATTAAAAATGGTGGGATTGTAGAAGCTAAGGAAATTAGTAGAACATTAGAAGATGGACAAACTAAATATGCAGAAATGACCGAAAAACAATATAATGATTTATATGATAATTTTTATGAAACTTTTGGGAAAATATATAAATCTGATAGTACTTGCTCTCCGGATCAAAAATGTAATTAAATAATAATATAGAACAAATTAAACTCTGGATATTCTAAAGTAGGCAAAAATATTTTTAGCAGAATAATTATAAAAAATAATTAATTCCCTTTAAAAGGTATGGTTAGTTATTTAAAAAATAAGAAAATAATGATATACTTTTAGTAAGATAAGGATGATAAAGATGGGATTATTTGAATTTTTAACAAGAGATGAAAAGCAAGATAAAGAAGAAGATCTTATTTATGAAGAAGGAAGAAATTTAGGAATGAGTGATGAAGAAATTGAAGAAGCAATCAAAAGCGGAATATCTCCCGAAGAGTGGTTAGAAGAAAATGATTATGAAAATTATTTAGATCAAGAATTAGATAAAGATTAAGATAAAAAGAGAAAACATTACAAAAAAATTAGACTGGTTGCCTAATTTTTTTATGGTTCTATATTTTCTAGAGAATCATCAAGATCTTTGGTTTCGTCCAGATTTTCTTCAGGTAGTTCTTCTTGCCCTTCTGTTTTAGATTCCGGCTCATTTTCAGATGAATTTTCTGATTCTTTATTTTCTTCTTTACTATTTTCAGAAGGATCAGTTTCTGGTACAGATGGAGTTACTTCTGGATTATCAGGATTATTATTTTCATCAGGATTAGAGCCCTCATTAAAATCCGGTTCTTTCT
>CANQBY010000156.1 GCA_947589695.1 uncultured Bacilli bacterium | reverse complement strand
TTTGAAAAGTAATCCCGGATGCAGCCGCAATTAAAGAATCATTTCCATTTTTTAAATTCCGATAACCCATTCCTATATCATAACCTTGTTTATAAGTTTCTTCCATTTTCATGAGAAAATCTCTATCTAAAACATTATCCGCGTCTATTATAAAATAAGCATTATAAAAAATATTTTGTTGATTTAAAAATTCTAATAATTCTTGAAGAGCATAACCTTTACTTTGTAATTCTAAGTGTTTTCTTAAAAACAAACTAACTCCATATTTTTGGGCAATTTGAACTGTCGGATCATCTTTATTTTCCACAATAACATACACATTTTTCATTTCCACTTTAAGTGTTTGCCCTGCGATACTAATTAATAATTGTTCTATTACTTTTGCTTCATCTCTCGCTGGTATAATTATCGCAAAATTATCTAATTTCTCTTTTCTATTTTGAGGATAATTATAATTATATTTACTAACAATCATTAAACCAAATAACCACAAAATAGCTATGCCAATTAATACTAATCCTATTATTTCTAACATCTTAACAACCTACCTTACAAATTTCATATTTTGATATGCTTTTTTTAATACTTCATCCGGATAAACTTTATCATAAAATTCTCCAATTACTGTAAAAGGTGGATAACCTTTATTTCTAAGAGCTTGTCTTCCTAAAGCTGTAAACGATACTAACATATTAAGGGTCATAAAAATAACTAAAAAATATCCAATAATCTTTTTTAATTTAAAATTCATTTTATCTAATAATTTAACTAAAAAAGGATAAACAAAATGAATTAAAATCATAATTAGTAGTCCCCATACCCCCATATATAAAAGGGTTGTTCTACCCATTATATTTAAGGGTCTATTCGTGTAATCCCAAGATCTAACTCCTAGTACTAATTCCATTAATAAGCTTATAATAAATTCAATACTTCCCCCCAGTAAAGCTCCCTCTAAAAAAGTTTTTTTATAGCTCTGCTTTTTCTTTCCTAAAAGTAAAATAATTAAAACTACTGCTCCTCCATATAAAGGATTAAATGGTCCATATATTACACCCCATCTTCTTCTCCACATTAAAGTTTTATGCCGATAAAAATATTTAATTAAAGCAATTATTTCTTCATAAATAACTCCTAAAAAACTAAATAAAACAAATATAATATACATATTTAAAAAGTTATTTTCTTTTGAATCTTTCTTTTTCATAATTTAAAAACTACCTTTATTATAATTAATTATATCATATAAGCTTAAAATTAAGAATAAAAAACCTTTATTTTTTAACTAAACCAATGATTTAACTTGACAAAATCATCAAAAAAGCTTATTATATCTAATTACAAACAGGAGGGTTTATATTTATGAAAAGAATATTTTTAATTTTATTATGTTTAAGTGCTTTAGTAATTCCTACTAAAACTGAAGCCAAAAGTTTTGATTTCTCAGGTTATTATTGTGATTCTAAACAATCTCAAAATGATGGAACATTTTTATTAACTTGTCATATTGTTGTTAAAACTGATTATAATATTAATCATGTTGCTGGTAAACTTCATTTAAAAAATGTAACTTTAAAAGAAATTAAAACTAAAAGTGATTGGAAAAGCAACAATGGGTTATCTAGTGATGTTGATTTTACCTCAGCTACCACTCATATGGGATCAATGACTGTTGCCGATTTAATTTTTACCGGTAATTTAAGTGATACGGAATGTACAGCTTCTTTTGAACCATTAAAAGCCGAGGAAGTAGTAACTACTCCAACAACCCCTGAAGAACCAAATCCCGTATGTGGCGTATTAGATAATGAATTTTATGGTAAAAACGGTACTAAAGTAACTGAAGAAAAATATTATGAAGAATGTTATAATTATGTTTGTACTGTTGTTGATAATAAATATTATTATAATAGTGAAGGAAAATCTGTCAGTTATGATGTGTTTTTAGAAGATTGCTCTAGTGATGAATATATTCCAGCCACTCCTAATACTGGAATTGATTATGGCTATATTGTTTTACCATTAGGTATTATCTCTTTAATAGTTATTAAAAAATTAGCTCATAAAAATACCAAAATTTATAAGATCTAATTAAAGCTCGATTAATTTCGAGCTTTTTTTAACTTGTAACCATCGCAGCCAATAATAATAAAAGGCAACATACCACAATCCAAAATAATATTCCTAAAATAGACCATTTAGCACAAACATTTGCAGCTTCTTCATTTCTTCCAATATTTAAAGCAAAAGCTAGTAATCCAATAACCGGAAAGAAAAAAGAAACTATCTTTGCCCAAAAATAATCATGAGCTTCTGTATTTTGCATCTTTTCTACTCCTTTCTTTATCCTAATTTTATAAGTATTAAATCAAAAAGTCAATCTTTATTCTTAATCTCAAAAATTTTACTCCTTTTTCTAAAATAAATTAAAAAATACTTGCATTTAGTTCATAATATGCTATAATTATAAACACATGCAGGTGTAGTTTAATGGTAGAGCTTCAGCCTTCCAAGCTGATAACGTGGGTTCGATTCCCATCACCTGCTCCAGTGACGAGTCTGTTCGAACTTTTAGGTTTGAACTTAATATAAATATCAACTCTAAATGGGTTGATTTTT
>CANQBY010000155.1 GCA_947589695.1 uncultured Bacilli bacterium | reverse complement strand
TTTTACTTTGAATTTTTATGGTGTCTTTTAGGTTTTATTATTCTTTTAATAGTTCGTCGCTTAAAATATACTAAAATAGGTACTACCACTTGTTTATATGCGATGTGGTATAGTTTTGGTCGTTTCTTTATTGAGGCCTGGCGTACAGATTCCCTGATGTTAGGTGGTTTTAAAATTGCCCAAATTATTTCTGTTTTAGCTTTTGTTATTGCTCTAATTATTTTGGTGTATGTAAATAGTAAAGGCAAATATACTAATTTATATAATGATATTAATTCTAATCGATTAAAATAAAGGAGGAAACATAATGTATGATTTAATAATAATAGGTATGGGTATCTCTGGTATCAGTGCGGGTATTTATGCGAAAAAAGCTGGTTTAAAAGTTCTCATGTTAGAAAGTAGTAGTCCCGGAGGAACCATTAATCAAATTCCTCATATCGAAAATTATCCCGGTTTTCCAAGTATCACTGGTCCAGATTTAGCCATGAATTTATTTAATACAGTTAATGATTTACAAATCGAATATAAACTTGAAAAGGTAACGGATGTTATTTTAGAAGAAATTAAAACAGTTAAAACAACTAATAATGCTTATCAAAGTAAATATTTACTTATAGCTAGTGGTCGTAAACCTCGCTTATTACCCCTTAAAAATATTGAAAAGTTTTTAGGAAAAGGTATTAGTACTTGTGCCTTATGTGATGGTGCTTTTTATAAAAATCAAGATGTTGCCGTTATTGGGGGTGGCGATTCAGCTTTATCCGAAAGCCTTTATTTAGCTAAAATAGTTAAAACCGTTTATTTAATTCATCGTCGTAAAGAATTTCGGGGCATTGAAGAATTAATTAAGAAAGTAAAAAATACTTCTAATATTAAAATTATTTATGATAATGAAGTTACAGCTTTAATTACCAAAAAGGATAAATTAACAGGACTTAAATTAAAAGATCAAGATTTAATGGTCTCTGGAGTTTTTATTTATATTGGAAGTGACCCTAATACTGACTTTTTACATAACACTTCCCTTAAAATGGAAAATGGTTATTTAATTGTTAATAACCAATATGAAACTAACATTCCGGGAGTTTATGCAACCGGTGATGTTATTAAAAAAGATATCTACCAACTTATTACCGCCGCCAGTGAAGGGGCTACGGCCGCCATTAATATTTCGGAAAATTAAAAATTTAAAGTTGGATAACCTTCATCTGATTTAGACCATTTAACTAAAGTTAAATCTTCTTCTATTAATCCTGCCGTTTTTAACTCTTGATTAATAGTTGTTAAATTTATTGAATTTAAGTTATTATTTAAAATGTCTATAAAATATTGATTATTATATTGCTCTTTATTTAAAAGTTGATCCTCAGTTAATTCTGTTGCCTTAATTTCTTTATTACTAGCAGATACACCAGTTAAATAATAAGTATTGGAAACCTTTAAATTTTCCCCGGATTCTCCGAGATAATTAACTATACCAAAATTATTAACCTTACCTAAATTATAAACATTATTTAGTTCTGCAAAAGTTCTATTGAAACGCAATATTCCATATGCCTCATTTTTAGATTCAGCGTCTCCTTTATTATAAGTATTAATAATTTTAACTCTTCCTATAGTTTCAATAGATGTGGTTGTAAGTTCTGAAACTATTCCGCTTGCTAGTGAAGCACTCAGATTATTTTCTAGAGAACTTACTTTACCTAAATTATAAGAATTTAATATATAAGCGTTACCTCCAGTCCAACCCATACAAGAAATTAAACCTCCAGATAAAATAGATGATGTCCATGGTGTATTACCAACTATATTACCAGTATTGTAGCATTTATCTAGTAAAACATAAGAATTATCACTGGCTGTATAAGCAATGATACCACCAACCCTATTACCACCCGTCACATTTCCTGTATTATAAGAATTTATTACTTTTGTGCCAGAATTAGAACGACCAATTAAACCTCCAGTAACTACTTGAACGTTTTCTTTGTTATTATTAGAAATATTACCTTCATTATAAGAATTTTCCATTTCCGTTTTGCCATATGTGACGCCTACTAATCCTCCAACATAATTTGCAACTTGATTATTAGCAGTAACTTCTCCTTTATTATAGGAACTTTTAATCATTGTTATTGAATTATTATCTGAATAAGCAACTAATCCTCCCGTTATATTTCCTAGATTATTAATTACTGATCCCTCATTATAACTATTTATCATTGTTAATGTTGTATTTAATGATATACCTCCAACTAAGCCCCCACTTTTACTTCCATTTAAAATATTACCTTTATTAGAACAATTTATAACCTTTACTACTCCATGGGAATCTCCGACTAATCCCCCAATTGTAAATTGGCCTAATTGTGAAGATACGTTTGCCTCATTATGAATATTTTCAATTGTAGAGTTTTTAATTCTTCCTGCTACTGCTCCAGCATTTGCTAATACTGCTGTATTTATTTCACCACTTAATGTTAAGTTTTTAATTGTACTATCTTCAATAAAACTGAATAAACCTACATAACCATTAGTTGTAGTAGTATTTTTAATATATATATGATCTATCCGATTATTGTTTCCATTAAAAATTCCTTTAAAAGGATTTTGATTACCATTCTCCCAACTTAGACCTATTGGTGTAAAACCACTTCCAGTAGTTAAGGAAGTATCGACTTCACCACTTAAATAACTATTTTTATCTTGAA
>CANQBY010000154.1 GCA_947589695.1 uncultured Bacilli bacterium | reverse complement strand
TTATTTTTAAGTTCTACTCCTAAAGGACCATAATCCCATGTATTAGCAAGCCCTCCATATATTTCACTTCCTTGAAATATAAATCCATATTGTTTACAATAATTTACTAATTCATCTTGTGATACTTTCATTATTTTTCCTCCTAAACTAAAAAACTCTAAAAGAAATCTATAGGGACGAATATTATCGCGGTTCCACCCTACTTATTTCCTTTAGAGAAATCACCTTATTTTTTATATAGCTCCAGATTCGCCACATCCTTCATCGCTTGTATGCTCTTATTATATGCTATAAACTAAAATTTAGCAAGCTTTATTTTCGAAAAGTATAAGTTTTTTTTTCCAAAAACTCATAACTATATCCTTTCACTGCATTTAACACTAGTCTATCTTGCCCAAACTATTTCATTTTTAATCTCATCTAATATTGTTGACATTTGATTAAATAAATTTTTAACTTCTAAAGTTATTTCTTCACTATCTAAAATACTTAAAACATCATCATAAATTAAAGTTAAAGTATCAGCTTCACATAAAGTAAGTCTCGCATAAATATTAATGATATAAATAATCATTCTTGCTATACTATTATCACTACCTAATTCATTTTCTTCAATAATATTAGCTATATAATCTAAACTATCTAACACTAAAACACTTTTATCAATATATTTATAAGCTGGCATATCTTCTGTTCTATAATTATCAGCTTTTAAATTTAAAGAATTATCTAAATTATTTAATAAAAAATCACTTTCTAAATCACTATTCATAAATATTAAATTATATTTATAAAGTATTAAAGTATCTCTTAAATCTTTATAATAATGATTATTAATTAAATAATCTAAAAACTTTAAAATAATATGACTTATATCTGTTCTAAGAACCCCAGCATAATCTAAATATTCATCACCACTAAGTTCTTCTAACATATATAAAATACGGTAATTATAAGCATCCGTTAAATAACCTAAAGATATTGGTAATTCTTTCATCGAAACTTTATATTTTAAAACCATTTTCTTAATATCATTAACCGTATATTCTGAAATCATATTAACTAATATTTGTTTTTCTTTATTTATTAAATCACTAATTTGTTTTAGATAATATTCATAATCTAAACTATTATCAAAACCTCTAATCTCTAATTCTGATAATTTTAAATAACACTCTTCAATATTTACTTCCACAATATTTAAATTTTGTAAATAATTTTTTAATTTCATACCAAACCACCCTTAAAACCTAGTATAGCATATTCATCTTTTAGATAAAAGTATTTTTAATAAAAATATCAAAAAAGAGCAAAGAATAATCTTCACTCTCAATATGTTTAGGCCGTAAAGGGTTGGCCTCTTGCCTATATCTGGATAAGAAAGCAATATAGGCAAGTATTTAATTTAAGTTTATTGAACTACATAAGGGTCATCAGAAGTTCCAGTACCTCCACTGAAAGTTATATCGGCCTTAAGATTTATTACTGGACGCACACCATAAGTACCACTCACATAATCACTGCTGAGCCGTCCTTTTTCATCCACACGAAACACACTTGTAGAACTACCGGTAAAATAATTCGGAGACATTGTCCAGTAATATTGCTTAGTATACAAATAATAACTCGAATTATCACCTCCCCAATATCCGCCTGCTAGTAATACTTCATCTGCTGTTATTAAACCTATCGGATGTGGTAAGATTTCATTTCCTTTATTTGCTCCCATTTTAGTAAATAAATCTCTTTGGTATGCTACATTATCCACCTCTACATTAGACTCTTGTTCTTCAGCTGTTTTAGCACTCACTCCACATTTTAAACTTGGATATTGAGTATCTCTAGCCCCATTTTTATATACTCTACCATATGCTGCATAACTTGTTGCTGATGTTCCTATTCCCGTACCGTTGTAACTTGAATTTACTCCTGTCACAACTTGTCTATCATTACAAAATCCTGCATTTAGATCTATATATTGCTCATAGTTACTTAATCCACTTGCTGTATACCAACTATTTACCACTTCCGCTATTGTACTTGGATTACTAGCTAAAGTTTTATGGGTTTCTTCATAAGTATTTGCTCCCACTGTTCCATAATAATATCCTACATAAGTATTATCGTCATGCGGTCTTTCTTTGTATGCTACACCTGATTCCACATTAGTATTTTTCTCTGTCGAATCTTTACAATCTGCTCCACTACATTGAAATATCATTCTTATCGTTCCATCACCATTGATTCGTATGATTCGCCACCTCATATTAGCAAATTGCACCCAATTATTATTAGCTTGTCCTCTAAAAAAGTAACTAACACCATCATTATCTTCTGCTTTATACAGTGTGTTTTTATTATCTCCTTCATCTACTCCTGTTACTCTTAATACTCCATTTGAACCTGTTAAAAATTTTGTTCCATTATCTTTAGTTTCATAATCCGGAAACAATTTTGTTAAAGTCTTATCTGCTAAACTTAATTTATAAAATAAATAACAACTTGTCCCACTTTTTGATAAGTTATTTATTATTAATGATTTTGTATCTTTATTCCAGGAAGGTATTGCATTATTACTACATACACTTTTTTCTTTGTCTATTGTATATCCTTCTTGGGGTATTTTTCCATCTTCTTGTTTTTCATATACTCCATTATCATTTTCTTTATAAATTGCTAATATATTTATATTTGATATAGATTTATTTTTTTCTATTTCTGTTGCAGATATAACTACTTTATTATTTTCTTCAAATA
>CANQBY010000153.1 GCA_947589695.1 uncultured Bacilli bacterium | reverse complement strand
CTTGATTTTTTTTCTTTCTTAGTTAAACTACCCACAAGTAAGCCAACATTTAAGTTTAAGTCTTTAAAATAATTTAAAGCACTTTCATAATGCTGTCTTGCTAAAACTTCGGTGGGAGCCATTAAAACACTTTGATACCCCGCCAGGAAATTAGCATACATAGAAATAAAACTGATAATAGTTTTACCACTTCCGACATCTCCTAAAACTAAACGATTCATTTTTTTACTACTTTTTAAATCAGTTAAAATTAAGGCTAAAGCTTCTTCTTGGGAATCAGTTAATTTAAAGGGAAGATTAGCTATAAATTTATTAATATCAGAATCATTAAAGTATTTTTCTTCTTTGGAAATATTTTCATTACCTTTTTTCATATAATTGATTTTAAACATAAATAAAAATAATTCTTCATATTTTAAGAAAATAGTAGCTTTTTTTATTTCATCATAAGTATGGGGAGTATGAATCATTCTTAAAGATTCTTTTTTACTAATAAAATTATATTTATCAATTAAAGGGATAGGAACATAATTAGGTAAAGCGGCAACATCTTGAAGTAAAGATTCCATAATTTTTCTTAAATCAGAATTTTTAATACCTTTTTTGGTATGATAGACAGGAATTATTTCTTTTTTGGTTAAGGGAGTTAGTTTAATATCATCACAGACAAAAGTATTTTTAAATAAGTTATATTTTCCTATTAAAGTAATAGTTTTACCAACTGTTAAATAAGTTTTTAAAAAGGCCCGATTAAAAATTACAGCACCAATTAAAATATTATTATGTTTACAAGCAAAACTTAAACGATTAAAATTCTTTTTTAGAAAAGAAACGGTAGGAGTACTGGTCACGACAACATTAATGGCTATTCTTTCCCCATTATAATCTTTAGTTAAATTGATAGGCTCAAAAATATCATAACGATAAGGATAAAAAGTTAAGAGATCTTCAACACTATAGATGTTTAATTCGTGAAGATTTTCAAGCATTTTGGGGCCTACACCTTTAATATCGGTAAGTTCCATGAGTTTCCCTCCTTTGGCTTTTTTATTATAACACAATAATGAAAAAGAAAGAAGAATTATTTTTTCTTCTTTCGACGAATTTTAAAGTCATCATCAAAGATACGATATACTTCAGTTTCTTCAAGATTAGAAGGATGAGTTTGGTCGTTAACTTCCGGTTTAGATTCTTCTATTTTTTCTTCTTCTTTTTTAGATTTCGAATCTTTATTTAAAGGTAAGTCTTTAATTTTTGTTTTAGTTAATTCAGATTTTGACTTGGAGATAGGTTCTATTTGAGTAGTTTTAGAATCTAACTTAGCACTCGTGTCCTTAGACGAAGGTTTAATTTCGGATATGTTTACATCTTCTTTGTTTTTTTCTTCTTTTTGGTTTTTCTTATTTTTAGAAGCATTTATCTTAGGTAAAGCAGTAGTATCTTGTTTAATATGATGATGTTCCGCTTCAGTTATTTTCTTTACTTCATCAACTACATCATTAAGTTTACGTGTCTTTTCAATTTTAGCTTCTTGCTTTTCAATAAACTTTTTGATTTTCTTTTGTTTTTTATGAAGACTATGGAGTAATATAAATATTACAATAAGCATTAATACTAAAGCACTAGCAAATATAATAATGATATAAGTATAATTGGTAATAGTAGCATTAGTTTCATTTATATAAGTATCATCATATCTAGAAGCGGTTTTATTAATAGGGTCATATAAGTAAAGAGCGGTTTTACCATCATTTAAACTTTTAGCGCTTATGATAACAAATGGGGAATTTTCCGAATATTTATAAGCTTCAACAGCTTTATTATTAATGGTAACAGTTGTTTTTATTAAATCTAATTCATTGGTAAAAGCCGTAGGTATTAACATATAAGTATTTAAATTTAATTCGTTATATTCATAGTATTTATTATTTTTATATTCGACTAAAATAATATTTCCATAATTATCTTTTAAACCGACAAGAGTAATATCGGCAACATCATTTTTAAACGCAGGAATATCAAAATTATTAATTTTAATAGTTGTTTCATTATAGGTTAATGGGGCTTCTAGAAGACTACTATTTTTAATAACAATATATTCTTTATTATTTAGTTCAACTTTAATAGGATTTTGGTCTTCAACATTGACAATTAAAGTATAAGTTTTTTGATCACCATTTTGGGCAGTAACAATAAGAGGAATAGTATTTAAACCCTCGGTTACTTCAATTTCGCCGGTACCTGTTAAAGTAGCATTATTATCATTTACTTTTGCATCCACTTTAACTTTGGTTGTACCAGTTGGAACATCAACCGTATATTCTAAAGTGTCTTTATTAAATTCTTTATCAAGTTCAAAACCTTCCACAGATAAACTTTTTAAATTATTATCTTTACTATATGAAGCTTCTAATTCTTCTTGAGTAATAATTTTAACAGTATTACTAGAAGCGGTAATATTCATTTCATTCATACTGGTATTATCATAAACAATATAACTACTAACAGATAGACGGGTTGTACCAGTTTTTAAAGTTTTAAAAGTAAAGGTATAAGTTTTACTTTTGGTACCACTGGCACTAGTTGTATAACCAACCATACCTGTTCCTCCACTTTCCGCGGTAGAACTTACTAATTGGAGATAAGATTTATCATAATTTAAATCCATTTGCCAACTACCAATGGGGGTACTACTAGATAAAGTAACATTTACTGTAATTCGGTTATTTAATACTGCGGTGCTGGTACCTGTTACTTT
>CANQBY010000152.1 GCA_947589695.1 uncultured Bacilli bacterium | reverse complement strand
GGATTTATATTTGGCATAACTCATAAAGAAATTAAATATTATCAGAAGTATAGCACACGTTA
Source organism: uncultured Bacilli bacterium (assembly GCA_947589695.1). GTDB lineage: Bacteria > Bacillota_I > Bacilli_A > RF39 > UBA660 > Caccenecus. The sequence continues at coordinate 2,719 of CANQBY010000152.1, read as the reverse complement.
TAAAACCATATAAAAATACTTTTTTATTATTACTTCCACTATTTAACTTTTTATATTTCATTTTTATTACTTCCCTTCGTAAGTGTTACTTCATTTTATCTTATACAACAATATGTTATATTATTAAATAATTTTACAACAAATTGTTATATATGTCAATATGACAATTTGATTTATTTTAGAATATACTTAGAGGTAAAGAATTATGTATGAAGAAATTAAATTAGAAAGAATAAAAGGATTAAGAGAAAACAAAGATTTAAAACAAGAAGATATGGCAAAACTTTTGAATATCACCCAAAGTGCTTATAGCTATTATGAATTAGGAAAAAGACAAATACCTAGCGATACTTTAATTAAACTTGCTAAATTCTATAACACCAGTGTAGATTATATTTTAGGTTTAACGGATGAGAGGAAACCTTATCCGAAAAGTATTCTAAATAAATAAGATAAAAAAGACCCATTTGATGATGGGTTTTAATTGGGTATAGTCCATAATATTTGATTATTTTCACAAATATAGGTTAATTTATTAGTAGTATATAAATAATTTAAATAAGCTTTAAGGGTACTACCCACTAGAGAATATTGTAATAAATTAAAGTGGAGGTTATAATGATCAAATAACTTTTGTAAAATAACTTCAAAGGATAATGGTTCTTTACAAATCTTTAGAATATTATCACATATTTCGTTTACTTTGTTGCGATTTAAATTAATAAGTTCGTGGATATCTTGATAAGCTTCCGTATGGGAAGGAATAAATAGTTTACCTTTTAAAGTTGCTAAATAATCTAAAGTATTTAAAAATTCATTAACATTATAAATATAGAAAACATGATATTTATTAATAGTTAACAAGCTAATTAGACTATCACCTAGAAAATAGATGTCATCACTTGTTTTAATACCAATCATCTGGGGAGAATGACCAGAAAGAGAAATTACTTCTAAGCCTGCAGGTAAGGCAGTAAGATTTTTAGTAACTTGCGATTTTTCAGCCATCGTAAACTTGTTTTGTAAATCTTTTAGGGGATAAGCACTATAAAGCATAGATGGTTCTAATATTGGATCATTAATATAAGCGCCTTCAAGACTATTAGCAAAAATATCAGCATTAGTGCGAGCTTGAATAATTTTGTTACCACCAATGTGATCAGCATGAGAATGGGTATTAATAATTCCCTTAACAGTCCAATTTTGTTCTTGAACTACTTTTAAAATTTTTTTACCAGCATCCGAATCATTACCCGTATCAATTAAATAAATATCTGTATCATTTACTTTGTATATACCAATATTCGTATTATTTTTAAGATAATAAGTATTAGTTCCAATTTGGATTAATTCCATAAATATCCCTTCCCTTTTATGAAAAAACTCTTGGATTAAGAGTTAATTTTAAATGGCGTCCCCGGGCAGAATCGAACTGCCGACCTATCGCTTAGGAGGCGATTGCTCTATCCTACTGAGCTACGAGGACAATTAAGTAAAATAATTATATAACTATTTTACTTGATAGGCAAGTTAAGTTATTAAACTTCATTACTTGCGAGTTTTTTTAATTTTTCTTCTTCTTCGGCAAGTTTAATTTTTTCTTGTTCGACTAAATTTGCTGGAGCTTTGGAAGTAAAGTTTTCATTAGCTAGTAAATTCTTCCTCTTTTCAATAGAAGCTTTAAGGGAAGATATTTCTTTGGCTAGAGCTTCTTTATCTTCGGCCGTAACTTCTTTTTCATAATAAATTGTAACATCAAACATTCCTAAACTGACATTATAACTTGTAATATCTAAAGGATTAGGTGTGATATTAGTTATTTTTAAGAGTTTTTTAATTAATTCATAATCAGCTGAATTATTAAATTTTACTTGAACTTTTTTATCCATATGATTTTCTTGATAAGTTTTACGGTATAAACTAATAAATTCAATCATATTGGTAATAGTTTTGGCTTCGTTTTTAAATATTTCTTTTTTATTATAGATAGGATAAGAACTAATCATAATATTTTCAGTAATTGCGGGTATTTTACTATATATTTCATCTGTTACATAAGGCATAAAAGGATGTAACATTTTTAAAATACCCATTAAGACTTTGCGTAAAACATTTTTAGTAGTATTATCTTCTAAACTAAATTTAGCAAATTCTATATAATTATCACAAAAATCATTATAAATAAAATTATAGATTTCGGTGCCGGCATTATTTAATTCGTACTTTTCCATATATTTAGTAACATTTTTAATAGTTTCATTAAATCTTGTTAGTAACCATTTATCAATATCTTTTAAGTTTAAATTATCACTTACAGAGATATCTTCCATATTCATTAAAACAAAACGCGAAGCATTCCATAGTTTATTAATAAAATTCCAAGTAGAAGCTAGATTTTCTTCATCAAATTTTAAATCCATACCATTAGATACCGCGGTAGTTAAATAAAAACGTAAAGCATCGGCCCCATATTTATCGCACATTTCAATAGGATCAATACCATTACCAAGACTTTTAGACATTTTGCGACCAATTTTATCACGAATTAAACCATGAATGAGGCAATTATCAAAAGGACGTTTATTTAAAAATTCTAAGCCTTGGAAAGTCATACGATTAACCCAGAAAGGAATAATATCATAACCAGTTACTAAACAATTATTAGGATAATAAGTTTCTAAATCTTTTGTTTTATCAGGCCAACCTAATGTGGAAAAGG
>CANQBY010000151.1 GCA_947589695.1 uncultured Bacilli bacterium | reverse complement strand
ACATGTGTCTCCGCCCCCGCCGTTACTATGTCATTTGCGGATATGGTTTGTTCCCCTTCTTGACCGGTTAGTAAAAAGCCATAAGCCAACGGAGTAGTCTCACTCAATTCAGATATAGTTGTAGATTTCAAAGTACAATTGTTATTTGCCTCACTTGTGTCTTCTTCTTCGTCTCCATACCAATATCTAACTTCTGTTGAAGATGTTTGGTCATCGATAACTAACTTACAAGCAGGATCAATATCACTTTGAAGTCCAGATCCTTCCTTCATATACAAAGCCCATATAAGGTCTGTACCAGTATCATTCGTATAATTTATTTGTAGATCAAACGTAGCGTTATAATTATCTTCAGTATTATTAGAACTCTTAGCAAAGCTTGCATGAGCTCCAATAATAGCTAATCCCCCTGGATAGTCCAGATATTTATGGGTTATTTCGCTTCCATCAAAAGTAAAAATCGTGTCATCCGTTTGTTGAGTAGTGACATTTGTTTTGTTCCCACTCACTTTATCTGCCGTGGTACTTGCAGTGAAATACGCAAAAGTAGCACCCACTACTGCAACCAGCAGCGTGGCTACCGCGATTACTGTTAATAAGACTGTGTTTTTATTTATATAATTTAAATAAATTATTTTTTATATTAAATTATTATTTCCAATATTTATAAATAATTATAAGTTTTGGAAATATTTTTCCAAAACTTGACTTTATAATATTTTTGGTATATACTTATACTTAGAGGTGATTTAGATGATAATAGAAAGACCTGAATATTTAGAAGAATTAAAAAGATTTAAAGATAAAGATTTAATTAAAGTAATCACTGGTATAAGAAGATGTGGAAAATCTACTTTATTTGAATTATTTATTAATTATTTAAAAGATACAGGTATTAAAGAAGATCAAATTATACATATAAATTTAGAAGATGCTAAATATGATTTTCAAAGTTATAAAGAATTATATAATTATATAGAAGATTTAATAAAAGATAATAAAAAGAATTATTATGTATTTTTAGATGAAGTTCAAAATGTTGATAAATTTCAAAAAGCAGTGGATAGTTTATATATAAAGAAAAATGTTGATGTATATATAACAGGATCTAATGCTTATTTATTATCTGGAGAACTTGCAACATTATTATCAGGAAGATATATAGAAATTAAAATGTTACCATTATCTTTTAAAGAGTATGTAAGTGCTTTTAATGATAATACTAATTATCAACAATTATTTTTAGATTATATGAAAAATGGTGGTATGCCTGGAAATATTAGTATATTAAAAAGTAATCCTAATGATATAGATAAATATTTAGATGGGATATTTTCTACTATAGTATATAAAGATATAATAGCTAAAAATAATATAACAGATAAAATATTATTGGAAAATATTTTAAAATTTATATTTGATTCAATAGGAAGTCCAATATCTACTAAAAAAATAAGTGATACTTTATCTAGTAGAGGAAAATTAACAAGTAATCATACAGTAGAAAACTATATTACAGCTTTTTTAGAAAGTTTTCTAATTTATAAAGCAGAAAGATTTGATGTTAAAGGTAAAAATTTATTAGTTAGAGATTATAAATATTATGCAGTAGATACTGGTTTAAGAAGTTATTTATTAGGAAAAAAATCTGATAGTAATATGGGACATATATTAGAAAATATAGTATATTTAGAATTAATTAGAAGAGGATATAAAGTATATGTAGGAAAAGTTGATGATTTAGAAATTGATTTTGTGGCAGAAAATAGAGAAGGATTAAAATATTATCAAGTAGCATTATCTGTTAGAGATAAAGATGTATTAGAAAGAGAATTAAAATCTTTACAAAAAACAGGTGATCATTATCCCAAAATACTATTAACATTAGATATGGATTTAGAATCTGATTATGATGGCATAACTAAAATAAATGTAGTAGATTGGTTATTAAACAAATAAAAAATATCTTATCATAAAAATGAAATGTTATTTTGCTTTTGATATTTTTTGTCATAAAAAAACACTTCCAAAAAGAAGTGTATTTTAACACGTTATCCAAACTGTATTTTTTGTTGTTTACTTCAAAATTGCAATTTTAGTTTTTTAATGAACGTATATTATTCAACTTTAACTGGTGTAACTTGAACTCCTTTGTCGGCCGTTAAAGTAACACTTATAGTATTTTTTTCTCCAGTATCTCCTGTAGTCTGATCAGAACTTTCATTTTCATATTCAATTACAAGATAATAATAAGCAGTTCCATCGCTAACTTCAGAATCTATATGCTGATTTATAGCTTCCGCACCAGTCACTTCTCCAGCACTTATAGTACCATTAGCAACTTTACTACCTAACTCTGATGTCAATTCTAATGAAGTAACTGTACAATCTTGACCAGATTCAGAAGTCTTTTTTGCACCAACAGAATAATAATAGTTAGTTTTTCCTTCAGCCTGAGGCTCAGACACTAATTTACATTGATCAGCGCCTGTTAAACTTGCTGGAGTTGTACCATCTTTTCTATAAAGCGACCAATTTAATACAGTAGTAATAGTCGTCTCAGAAGTTATGTTTAATTTGAAATCAAAATCATAATTATTACCAGTATTATTTCCGTCAGCTTTTTTTCCTTCGGCTTTCGCAGCTATTATTGCAATACCACCTGGATAGTCAATTATATCTTTTCCAGTAGTACTAGTAAAATTAAATTCGGTTCCGCCTACTTCAGCAGTGTTTACATTAACTTTAGATTCTGTTGTATTACTAGTCGTCGTCGCAGTGAAATACGCAAAAGTAGCACCCACTACTGCAACCAGCAGCGTGGCTACCGCGATTACTGTTAATAAG
>CANQBY010000150.1 GCA_947589695.1 uncultured Bacilli bacterium | reverse complement strand
CGGGTTTACCCATGATATCTTTACCTAAAGCTACTAAAATTTTACCATTAGTAGTTTCTTTACTTTCATAGGCCAATACTTCTTTAAATTTAACCATACTAATTTGAGGATTAGGTATTTCAATACCAATAGTATTTTTACCAGGAATAGGGGCTTGAATTCGAACATCTTTAGCAGCAAGCGCCAAAGCGATTTCTTTATTAATACCACTGATCCGAGATACTTTAGTACCACTTGGAACTTTAACTTCATACTGAGTTACTGCAGGGCCAATATGGATTTCAACAACTTGACCATTTATTTGGAAATCTTTTAAAACCCGCTCCAGATTTTCTTTATTACTGCGAATAAAATTATTAGAATTAACTTTCTTTTGATCTTTAACATCATCTAATAAAGATAATGGGGGAAGAGTATAACTAGAATTTACTTCGAACTTTTCAGCTTTAGGTTCTAAAGATTCTTTCGTTGGTTCTTTTATATTGTTAAGTTCTTCCATAGAGGTAATAACAATTTTATTATCTTTAGGAGGAGTAGCCTCTTCATAGCTTGATTCCTCTTCATAATCATAAACTTTAGGTTCTTCATGTTTAGGTTTGATATGTTCTTCCGGTTCATTTGCATTTTCTTTCTCACTAGCATTTTTAAGGGATTCTTTAAATTTCCGGAAGATATCCGCGATAGTAACATTAAATAAAAGAATAAAACCAAATATAGTTAAAATGACCGCGACTATTTTGGAACCTAAAGAACCAAATAAACTATTTAGACCAATTCCAAAAGTAGCTCCAATAATACCACCACCAATTTCAATCGTACTATCACCACTCGTAAATAAAGCAGTATTAGTTCCAATTGTTGAAATACGATCCATATACTCATCTAAAGTAGCTTGGAAAATACCACCGGGAGTACAAGCATCAGTACATTTTTCAATAAAACCAAAGTGACTTGCGGCTAAAATAACAATAATTATAATATAAAAACCAATTAATCTTTGACTAAAGAATTTAGGGAGTTTGCGTTTAAATAACATAAAACCACCTAAGATTAATAAAAAGATTAAAAGGAAAATCCAGGCCCAACCCCCGACAAGAAACATTGCAAATTTCTTAATAAAAGAGCCAACAGGCCCAAATCCAAATCCAATTAATCCAATTAAGATTAAAATTAAACCTGTAAGTTCAACACTATATTCAAAGTTTCCACTTTCTTGGGAACTTGTTTTCTTCTTCTTTGCCATTTTATAACTTCACCTACTATAATTATACATTAAAATAGATATTATTGCAAATAAATTAGAGAAGATTTTAAATTAAAAATAATGAAAACTTGTAAATCATTTAAAGAAAATAATTGCGATACTTTTAGTTATGTGTTATGATATCCTAAAGGTGAAAATTATGGGACTATTTAATAAATTTAAAGAAATGTTTAAAAAAAATGAAGAAGTTAAAAATGCAGAAGAAATTGCGAAAAAACAAGAAATTGAGATATATGATAAAGGATTAGAAAAAACAAGAAAAGAATTTGTTAATGAATTATCAGTTTTAGGACATAAATATACAACAGTTAGTGAAGAATACTTTGATGAATTAGAAAATATTTTGATAATGGCAGATATTGGAGTAAATACAGTGATGTCTTTTTTAGATAGACTAAAAGCCCGTGTTAAAAAAGAAAATATTGTAGATACAAAATATTTACAAGAAGTCATAGTAGATGAATTATTTATTATATATGTTTCAGGAGAGTCTTTGAGTGATAAAATTAAAATGAATCCCGAGGGACCAACAGTTATTTTAATGGTGGGAGTAAATGGGGTTGGAAAAACGACAACCATAGGAAAGTTAGCTTATAAATATAAACAAGAAGGTAAGAAAGTCATGATGATCGCAGGAGATACTTTTAGAGCGGGAGCAGTAGTGCAATTAGAGGAATGGGCTAAAAGAACCAATACTTTATTTTATGGGAAAGAAAATACCGATCCGGCCGGAGTAATTTATGATGGACTTATTAAAGCTAAGGAAGAAAAAGTCGATATTGTTTTGGTAGATACCGCGGGAAGATTACAAAATAAAGTTAATTTAATGAAAGAATTAGAAAAAATTAATAAAGTTATTGGAACGCATATTCCGGGAGCTCCTCAAGAAACATTGTTAGTAATTGATGCCGCGACAGGTCAAAATGGGATTTTACAAGCCGAAGCTTTTAGAGAAATTACCAATATCACGGGTATCGTTTTAACCAAATTAGATGGAACGGCCAAAGGAGGAATTGTGTTAGCAATTAAAGAAGCTGTAAACATTCCGGTTAAGTTTATCGGTTTAGGAGAAGGAATGGAAGATTTGCGAACTTTTGATATAGAAGCTTACATTTATGGCTTGTTTAAGGATATGATAAATGATGGAGAATAGAGAATACTATAACACTTTATTTGATATATATGGTGATTTATTAACAGATATAGAAAAAGAAACATTTAAAAATTACTATGGAGAAGATCTAACCATTCAGGAAATTGCTGATAATAGAGGGATATCAAAAGCTAGTGTTAGTAAAACAATTAAAGAAGCTTTAAATAAAGTTAATTATTATGAAGAAAAGTTACATTTAGTAGAACTACAAAAGAAATTAAAGGAATTATTACAAGTTGATAAGTTAGAAGAAGCAAAAAACATTGTAAGAAGTATTTTAAATTAAAAAATATTTAGAGGAAAAGTATCTTAGAAATAAGATATTTTTAATTGAAAAAAGTGTCAAATTATGTCTAATTTAAAAAAAGTTTTAAGAAAAAGTTGTGTTAAACTTTATGACTGATTAATGTATTCAGCATAAGCAACATTTAAATCAATAGGCATTTTAATTG
>CANQBY010000149.1 GCA_947589695.1 uncultured Bacilli bacterium | reverse complement strand
CCACTAAAGAAGTATCTGTGCCTGCGAAGGCAACATATATTTTTTTATCATCTAACTTCATTGTTATTGCCCCAAACTGCATGGAATCACTATTTATTTTGCGATAATTATAAAGTTTTATCTGTCCATATCTTTTTGTATCTTTCATAATCATTACCATTTTAAAAGTATCACTCATAAAAAAACCTAATTTTTGGTTATGATTAAGTTTTTCCATTGCCTCTTTAAAATAAATTTTCTTTTTATAAGTGGGTACAATATTAGTTAAATCTAAATAGGGGACTAAAGCTAAAATTAGATTATCTACTTCGGTAAATTTAAAAGTTTTAAAATCTTCATCTTTATGTTTTTCAATATAATTAATTATATTCATACTAAATTATATTAATTAAATATTATTTTAGTATCTTTAAAATAAAATTTGGTTTGATAAAATTCTTCTAATACTTGATATAAAATATAAGTATCTTGAATACCAATTAATTCCATACTTGAATGCATTGCTAACATAGGTAAACCAATATCTAAAGAATTTATACTTAAATGTTTTAAACTAGCCCCGGCCTGAGTCGCTCCGGATGTTAAATCATTGCGGGAAGTATAATATGACCATTTAACTTTTAGTTTATCACAAATCATTCGAAATATTGCTCCTGTGACACTTGTCGTAGTACCATTTGTTTCTTTAATAATTAATAATCCTCCATCTAAATTCGGTGTATTCGTATAATCTGCTTTTTCATTGTGGGAAGGATGTCTTGCATGGGTATTATCCGCGCTTACAATGAAGGAATTAGCAAACACTTGGGAAGAAGGCATATCTAAACAATTGCAGATCCTCTTTAAAGTATCAACTAAGAAATCTGAATCAGCTCCTTCACAGGTATTTGAACCTATTTCTTCACTATTAAAAACGGTAAAAACATTTATTTTATCATTAAAATTATTTAAAAAAGCTTTTAAAGTCGCATAAGTACAAGTTAAATTATCAATTCTCGGCGATAAAATAAATTCATTATTAATAATATAATTTTCTTCATTATTATATAAATACAAATCAAAATCTTCTAGTTTTTCAATTTCAATTTTATCTTTAATCAAACTCTCTAAATTATAATTTTCTCTTAGAGAAACAATCGGAGTTAAATCCATCTGGGAATTTAAATCTAAATTAGTATTTGCACTATCATTTTGATGAATAGCTAAACTAGGTATAACCGCGACAGTATCTTTTAAATCGATAATCTTTTTTTCTAAAGTTTTTTTATCTTTAATAATAATTCTGCCCGCAATTCCTAAAGGTCGATCCATAAAACCATAATTTAATATTCCCCCATATGGTGCTATATTAAGCTTTAAATAACCATGTTCGTAATAATCTGGATTGGGTTTAATTACAAAAGTAGGCGTATCACAGTGAGTACACACAATATTAAAGGCTTCTTTAAACTGTTTATCAATATTAAATGCAATTAAAGAAGCATCACTTCTAATTACAAAATATTTACCAGACTGTATATCCCAATCTTCACTTTCTTTAAGTTCTACATAATCATTATCTAAAAGAGTATTTTTAATATCTTCAATACAAGTATAAGCACAAGTTCCTTTTTTTAAGAAATCTAAAAGTTCTTGATTAAATTCTTCCATCTTCTTCACCATTATTATTATGGTTTCCTAATTAATTTTTATAAATAAAAAAAGCAAATTAGTCTAAATTTACTTTAATTTCTCCATTTTCTTTTTCAAACTTTTCTACTTCTTTTTTAATAATATATTCAATCTCTTTATTTAAACTTCTTGAATTATCATCCGCAATAACTCTTAATTTTTCTAAAAGCTCTTGTTCTATTCTTAAAGGAAAAGGATTAATTGACTTCATACTGGTTTCCTCCTAATATTATTATACTATCAATATGAAACTATATTCTAGCAATCAAAAAGATATCATTATGATATTGACTTTTGAAATTATTTATACTATAATCAAAACATAAATTAGAAAAATATATGAGAGGAAGTAATAAAAATGAAATTCGAAAAGTTAAGTAAAGAAAATAATGGCAATAAAAAATTTTTATATGGTTTTATAACATGTGCTATACTTCTTATAGTATTTAATTTATTTATGAGTTATGCCAAATATAAATCCGTCGATAGTGTGAAATTAGCCGAGGGAACTATTAATTATGAAAGTGCCGATTTAAATGTCATAGCTATGTATAAAAATGATGGTGAAGGAGATATACCAGTAGACACAATTCCCGAAGGCAAATATGAATTAAGTAATGCAAGTTATTGCATTATAGGTAATGATAAATCAAATAAAATACAGAACGTATTTGAATATAAAAATAATAAAATATATATAGCCATAGATAAAAAGGGAACCAAGTGCTATATTTATTTTAATGAGAAAAAATATACTGCTGAAGATACTTTAGCTCAATTATTTAATGGTTTTACTACAACAGAAAGTGGAACCAACTTTAAAACAGAAAATGGAGTATTAAAAGTAACAGGAACAGATACACAGGCTCATGCAAAAACACTATATAAAGCTGAAGATAATGATGGAACAAGCTATTTCTTTAGAGGAACAGCACCAGATAATTGGGTCCAATTTGCTGGAAAGAGATGGCGAATAATCCGAATAAATGGAGATGGAACAATCAGAATGATATATCAGTGTGGTAGTGCTGATTGTACAAATACAGCAGACACACAAACACAATTGACAACTTCTGCGTATAATAGTGAATATGGCGATAATACTTATGTAGGATATTATAATTTAGGAAAATCCAGTGGAAATTATAATGAAGCACATACAGGAACAAAACCAAGTACTATAGCAGATTATTTGAATAAATGGTATGGT
>CANQBY010000148.1 GCA_947589695.1 uncultured Bacilli bacterium | reverse complement strand
CCTATTTTACCAAGAATATATGATTTAGTAAAGACTTTATCGAGTAAAATATTAAAATCTCCCATTTCGGTAGTTCCCCCCGTCACCATAATACACTCGATATTCTTCTTCGTAAGTAAATTCATTTGCTTTTTAGCTAAATTAAGTATTTCTTCTAATCTACTCTCTATTATCTCACATAGATCTTTTTGATTGATAACAATACTTTCTCCTAAGCGATCGGTTAAAACAACTTTTTCCTGCATATCGGCTCTATCTGCTGCTGCTAAACCAATTTTTTCTTTTATCTCTCTTGCATCTTTCTTCGTTATTTTATAAATATAGGCAATATCATTATCGATATTCGCACCTCCCAGTTCGATAACTTCCACTTTAGTTAAAATACCTTTATTAAATATCGCTACTGTCGTTGTCTCTTCTCCAATATTTACTAATGAAACTAAACTATTCGCGGTATTTTTATCTTTCAAAGCTTCAAAATCTCCTAAAGAAGATGTCACAATATCTAAAACATTTACCCCAATTCTATCTAAAACTTTCACAAACGGATTAATATTTATTTTGGGTGCTGTAATTAATACGGCTTTAATTGTTAATTTTTGAGCCTCCATATTAAGAGGATTTTTTACAATTTCTTCATCTATTTTATATCTTGTTGGAATAATACTAACCAGTTCCATATCTTCATTTATTTTATTATAACTGGCCGCTTGCATGGCTCGTATAATATCTTGATTGGTTACTAAGTGATCTTCACTTGTAATTGTGCTTACTCCCTCGCTCATTTCTACTTCGGTATAATAAGCTGGAATTACTAAAACCACTTCTTTTATCGGTAAACCTAGCATTTCTTCCGCTTTATGAAATGTTTCTTTTAAAACTGGAATTAAATCGTCCACACTATGAATTAAACCCTTTTTAATTCCCTTACTAGGAACTTCAGAGACACAAAGAATATTTAAGGCATTTTTAATAATTTCCCCAACTATTAATTTAATACTACTACTTCCAATATCTAAACTAGCAATAATCTTCCTCATAGTCTCCTCCTATTCTTAAAATAATTATACTTTAATTTCCCCGTATTTTCAATAATTTATTGTGTAAAAAGCTTTTTAAAACCCCAAAATATATTTTTTTATTTCAGTTTTATCACATAAGATATATTTCTCACTGTTACAATTGCTTCAATTTCTTCCGCTTGTTCAATTTCTTCATTAACTTTAAAAATTAATTTATCATCATAATTTATCGGATTAGAAACTGATACATTTTCATAATAAGTTTGTCCTTCTACTACATACTTAATTTTCATAAAATCATAAAAGAAAGTTCGCATATCTTTTGGAGTCATTTCATAATCTGATTCTTGATCTAAATTTAAATCATAATCCATAACCATTAAAGTTTTTCCTCGATCTTTAACTACATCAATATATACTGCTTGATTAATGCCATTTACCATAAATTGAAACCGTTTATAAAATTCATAACTTTTTAAATTTAAAGTTGTCTTTCCTACATGAGTTTTCTCAAAACTAACAGTTGTTCCCATATTTACATTCGTAGTTGTAACTTTACTATTTATTACTTCCGGCTTCACACTAACAGTTCTTGTAATTGCCCCAATTCCTCCCGGATTATAACCCGAATAAGCTTCTATCACATATTTATTTGCTCGATCTTTTTCATCTAATTCATATACAATTACATAAGAAAATTCACTATTCCCTTTCACTACAGAACCACTAAAAGGATTACCCATGTCTAAAAAAGAATTACCCACCATCAAATTAGGTGATATTCTTTTTCTGTTCACAACCACTTGTAAATTCTCATAATTTAAGGCTTTATCATCTCTATATCTATTAATTAACTTCGTTTGTAAAACCAAATATACTTTATTATTCTTAAGGGTATTTCCATTTAAATCTAGTGTTGTTAAATAAGCATCATTAACAACAAAATTAATTTCACCTAAAGCAACACTATCCCCAACACCATATATTTTTTGATAAACATTAATATTAGTATAAACAATATTTCCTAAAACTAACCCTATTACAATAAATATTATTGTAAACACAAATTTATTTTCTTGATAATAATAACCTAATTCTCGAAAGAATCTTCTAATATTTCTTTTGGTTTTATAGGTATCTTTACCCACTAAAAATTCAAATTCTTCATTATCTTCTGCACTTATCTCTAAATCGGCAACATCACTCTCAAAATTAAATTTTCTTAAATTAAAACCTATTCCTCTTACTAAGTTAAAACCAATAAAGATAAATTCACTATATCTAATAACTACAGCAATATCTCGAATAATATGGGCAAAAGTATTAGATAAAGTATCTTCTTCTATCATTTGTAATATACTAATACAAACGGTAAACATAACAAATAAAAATATATAATAAACTATACTTACATTATAATATTTTGTCGGCTTATTCTTATTTTGTAATAAAAAAGTAATTGTTATATAAACACCTAATATCACAATTATTGCTAGAAACATAAATATATTAACATACGTTGCTGATAATCTTGATACGGCGACACTTCCACTAACTAAATGATAATCATTAGCCACATATTCATTAAAAAAATTAACAATATTTCCTGATTTAATTACTAAATAAACCATGGGAATTAATAACAATAAATGAATAATTCTAAAATGTTTAATAATAAAGGCATAAGGTTTTTTGAATACCATTTTCCTCACCTACCATTATAATTTTAACAAACTAAATCTCGTTTGTAAATTATTTCTAAAATTTTTTTAAAAAAGTGTTGACAAAACTCTCTTTTTCCTTTAATATAAAGCTTACCAATTCACTTAACAGGCGAATTGGTGCTAGTATCACACTAGTCAACCCCTT
>CANQBY010000147.1 GCA_947589695.1 uncultured Bacilli bacterium | reverse complement strand
TAACCCCCTTTCCAATTTCTTTATCAAAAAGAAATGTCTTTACTATACCACATCTCTTTGTCGATAATTGTCGAAGGGTGTCGATTACATCTGCCAATTTGTTCGTAAAATTTAAAAACTAGTAATAAAACAGTAAAAAACAATTAGTTTTTAGGCTAATTGTTAGTTATTTTTCAAATTGAGAATTATAGATTTTAGCGTAGAATCCATTTTTCTTTAATAATTCTTCGTGACGACCAACTTCCACAATATCGCCTTCATCCATAACTAAGATTAAATCAGCATTTTTAATTGTTGATAAACGGTGAGCGATAATAAATGAGGTTCTACCTTCCATAACTTTATCCATAGCTTTTTGGATTAATTCTTCCGTCCGGGTATCAACATTTGAAGTAGCTTCATCAAGAATTAAAATTTTAGGATTAGCTAGGATAGCGCGTGCAATAGTCAGCAATTGTTTTTGCCCACCACTGATATTGTTGGTTTCTTCATTTAAAACCATATTATAACCATCAGGTAAAGTTCGGATAAAGAAATCGGCATTGGCGATTTTGGCAGCCTCAATTACTTCTTTATCGGAAGCATTTAAATTACCATAACGAAGATTATCTAAAATAGTACCATTGAAGAGCCAGGTATCTTGAAGAACCATCGCGAATACCCTTTCGTATTCACTCCGTTTATAATCTTTAATATTATGACTATCAAGTAAAATGGCACCATTATTTAATTCATAAAAACGCATTAATAATTTAACAATGGTGGTTTTACCGGCACCAGTAGGACCGACAATGGCAATCTTTTCACCTTTATGCACTAAAGCATTAAAGTTTTTAATAATAATCTTATTAGGGTTATAACCAAATTCGACATTTTTAAATTCAACATTGCCTTCAACAGCTTTAACATCTAAAGAGCCCAAATCTTGATATTCATCAACACTAAGAAACTCAAAAACCCGTTCACTCGCGGCAAGCATAGATTGAATTTGATTTGAGATTTGAGCTAATTGAGCAATAGGATTGGTAAATTGTTTAGAATACTGAATAAAACTTTGAATATTACCAACAGTTATTTTACCTTTAATAGCAAAGATAGCTCCAATAATAGCAATCATAGCATAATTTAAGTTTCCAACAAAATTCATAATGGGTTGCATTAAACCAGATAAGAAGCCTGCTTTAAAACCGGCATTATATAAGTTTTTATTATCTTCATTAAATTTAGCAATAGTTTTAGCTTCGGCATTAAAAGCTTTAAGAACGGTATGACCACTGATCATTTCTTCTACTTCAGCATCAACTTCGGCTAAATATTTTTGTTGATTAATAAAGTGCTTTTGACTTTTACCTACGATAATTAAAACGATGGTGGAAGCAACTGGTAAAACTAAAGCTGTGATAATAGCTAAAGTAACATTGATGGAACACATCATGATAAAAATACCAATTAAAGTAACAATGGAAGATACAACTTGAGTTAAAGAACTATTTAAACTCATTTGAAGCGTATCAATATCATTAGTAATAATAGATAAAGTATCACCTGTATTTTGTTTATCAAAATAACTCATAGGCAATTTATTTAATTTGATAGATACTTCTTTGCGAAGTTTATAACAAGTACGACTAGATACACTAGTCATAATAAAACTTTGGATATAACTAAATAAAGCACTAATAATATAAAGGATTGCTAAACTGATTAAAATGTTTTTAATATTCGAAAAATTAATACCACCGGTACCACTTATTTTGGCAATGAGACCATTAAAAATTTCTGTCGTAGCATTACCGAGAATCTTAGGAGAGATAATTGCAAAAATAGTACTACCAATAGCAAATAGAAAAGCTAAAGCAATTAAAAACTTGTAGGAAGATACCCTTTTTACTAGTCTTTTTACGGTACCTTTAAAATCTTTGACTTTTTCCGTTGCGGGTCCACGTCTTCTTGGCATTAGAGCTCCTCCTCCTTCATTTGCGATAAAGCAATTTCTTTATAAATAGGACAATTCTTTAATAATTCTTTATGCGTTCCGGCACCTACTATTTCACCTTCATTTAAAACGATGATATTATCTGCATTCATAATAGTACTGATACGTTGGGCAACTATTAAAATAGTGGAATCTTTAGCATGTTTTTTTAAAGCACTTCGTAAGTTAGCGTCGGTTTTAAAATCAAGAGCACTAAAGGAATCATCAAAAATATAAATTTCGGGATTTTTAGCAATAGCGCGAGCAATAGACAAACGTTGTTTTTGCCCACCACTGACATTAGAACCACCTTGAGAAATAGAACTTTGGAAGCCCTTTTCTTTTTCATTAATAAAATCTAAAGCTTGAGATACCTCGGCACTCTTAGTCATTTCTTCAGGAGTTAAATTATCATTACCTAGTTTTAAATTACTTTCAATAGTTCCAGAAAATAAAGTACCTTTTTGAGGAACATAACCAATAATTTGGCGAAGATTTTCTAAGCTGGCTTTTTTAATATCTACCCCATCCACATAAATACTTCCTTCTGTTGCTTCATAAAAGCGGGGAATTAAATTTATAAGAGTTGATTTACCGGAACCAGTAGAACCAATAAAAGCGGTCGTAGTTCCTGGTTTCGCGGTAAAACTTATATTTTTTAACATAGCTTCATCAGCGTCGGGATATTTGAAACTAACATTTTTAAATTCGACAATTCCTTTTTGGTTAGAATCAAAAGCTGTGGGATTCGTTACTTCCTCAATAGAAATCTTTTTCTTTAGAATTTCATTAATTCTTTTAATAGAGACTAAAGCCCGAGGTAACATAACCGAAACCATAGAAATCATTAAGAAAGACATAATTATTTGCATAGTATAAGTAATGAAGGCTAGTAGAGTTCCAACTTGTAAAGAACCC
>CANQBY010000146.1 GCA_947589695.1 uncultured Bacilli bacterium | reverse complement strand
AGAGCAAGAAGTTTTAGAGCTTCGTTTTGGCTTAGTCGATGGTACTTGCCATACTCTTGAAGAAGTTGGTAAAAAATTTAATGTTACTCGGGAGCGGATTCGGCAAATTGAAGCTAAAGCTCTTCGCAAATTACGTCACCCATCTCGGGCTAAAAAATTAAAGGACTTTTTATCTGACTAATGAATAATAAATTACGGGAAATTGCCTCTTTTATTGAAAAAGACGATCAAGTCCTAGATCTGGCTTGTGATCATGCTTATTTAGCTATTTATTTAGAAGAAAATAATTTATGTAAAAGAGTTATCGCATCAGATATAAGCCCCTCAGCTTTAAATAATGCGCGTCAAAATATAAAAAGAGCTCATCTTCCCATTAAAACTTATCTATCAGATGGTTTTAAAGATATTGATGACTCTAATATTGACACTGTTGTTATTTCCGGGGTCGGAACCTCTACAATTATTGCTATTTTAAAAGATTACCCCGAGAATATCACGAAATTTATTATCAGTAGTAATAATAATTTAGCTATTTTACGGACTTACATGCAAAATATTGGCTTTTATAATGTTTCCGAAAAAGTAATTAAAGAGCATAATAAATATTATTCGATTATTAAGTTTCTTAAATCACCTCAAAAGGATTCTTCCCTTATTTTAAAATATGGTAAATCCGATAATAAGGAATATTACGAATATTTAATTAATAAAAATAAAGAAATACTAAAAAGTATTCCTAAAACTAAATTAATACCACGTATCAAAATAAAAAAAGAAATCAAAAACTTAACTAAGATTCTTACAAAAAGAATTTAGGACTATTATTATAATTAGTAAATGTCTTAACTTCTTCCCTTGAATCTTTTTTTATGGGCCCATTTTGTTTTTTTACTGGTGCTTTATTATTATTTCCATTCATTTCCTTTAAAACACTTAAAATCGTTTTGGCATTCTTAATCATTGGTTTTGCTTCCCGGTAAAGGGGAATAACTTGATTTGCCACACTTAAAGTTTTAGATATTCCACTTAACACTTTGGTAAATGTAAGCCCACCTTGAACGTTTGCCCCAAACATAGAGAACCACCTAGTATAATATATGTCAAATTTTTTTAAAGTTTAAAAAAACAGATATTTATAAATCTGCTACAGATTTACTAAAATTGGGAGATAAATTAAAAAATCTGCTAAGCAGATTTAGATAAATTGGTGACAGATTTAATAAAATCTGTAATTTGACAAAGCCTCGAAAAAGTAGTATGTTTATCATGCGAGACATCCTTAGGGGGTTTCTGGTGTTTGCCACAACTTTTCCAGTGGAAAGTGGGGTGGTTATATGAAGAAACAAGATTTGATAATCTTTGCGTTATTCTTAATAATTATCTTACAAATTATCTTCGGATAGTTTTTAACATAAAAATAAACGCCATAACTCAATAAGTAGTTATGGTGCATTGTCCAAGTGGCAAGCACTATATGTGTCTCGCTACAATAAGTATATAATATTTTTAGATAAAAGTAAAGAAAAAAATCTTTAAGTATCAAATCGAACGTGTTATAATAATTTAGTATTAAAGAGGTTAGAAGTAATGAAACAAGAATATTACCAAAAATTAAATATTATCCGTGTTATCGCGTGTCTTGCTATTTTATTTTATCATTTAAATTTCTTAAAAGGTGGTTATTTAGCTGTCTGTATCTTTTTTGTTTTGACAAGCTATTTATCTACTATTCGCGCCTTTAAACAAGAAAAATTTTCTTTAAAAGAATATTATCAGCATTTAATTTTTAAAATATATATTCCTTTAATTGTAGTTGTTTTTCTAACTCTTTCTCTTGTATATTTCTTCCCTCGTTTTATGTGGCAAAACTTAAAACCTGAGACTACTTCAATTCTTTTAGGATTTAATAATTATTGGCAATTAAATGCTAATTTAGATTATTTTATTCGTACTCTAAATTCTCCCTTTATTCATCTTTGGTATATGGCTATTTTACTTCAATTTGATCTTATTTTTCCTTTTATCTACTTATTTTTAAAAAAATTAGGCACTAAATTTTCTAAATTAGTTCCGGTTATTTTTAGTTTAATTATAACTCTTATATTTACGATTCTTTTTTATTATTCTAGTGGCCACAATAATCTCATGTACACTTATTATAGTACCGAAACTCGCATATTTTCTTGCCTCTTTGGTGTTTTTCTAGGCTTTTTAAGACATTATTATGGAAAGAATATTGCTAAACATTTAACTAGTAACATTCTAAATAATCTTCTTTTTTATCTTTTATTAATATCTCTAGGAGTTTTATTTATTGTTATCCCATCATCATCTAACTATTTTGCCAAAGCTATGCTTTTAACTACAATTTTAACGGGTATCCTAATTATTCTAGCTACCCAAAATTCCGAAGAAAAATCCCATATTTTAACCAAAGTATTTAAATTTTTAAGTGTTATTTCCTATGCTGTTTATTTAATTCAATATCCGGTAATTTATTTTTTCCAAGCTTTAAATTTTTCAAGCTATTTAAAAATTCCGGTAATTATCTTCCTTACTTTTGCTTTATCTAGTTTATTTTACTTTGCCTATAGTTATAAAACCCAAACTAAAACTAAAATTCTTAAGTATAGTTTCTTAATTATTTTTGGAGTTTTTTCTATTTTTGGCATTTATAACTATGTTATCGCGAAAGATTATACCGCGGATATCCAAAAACTTGAACAACAACTAGAGGAGAATGCTAAACTTCTAGCTCAAAAACAAGCGGAATATGCCTCTAAAATGCAAAGTGAAGATCGAGCTTTACAAGATTCTCTTCAAAATTTAACTAAAGGTCAAGAAAATTTAGGCGAAGTTATTACAAATCTAAAAATAACTGGAGTAGGGGATGCTGTCATGTTAGGGGCAGTCGATAATTTATATAAAAAATTCCCTAATAGTTATATTGACGCCAAAATATCCCGTAC
>CANQBY010000145.1 GCA_947589695.1 uncultured Bacilli bacterium | reverse complement strand
AGAAAATGTTATTAAAGTAAAAGTAGAATTACCAATAGAAATTTTAGATGAATATGAAAGAAGTTCAAGAGTAGAAGCAACAAAAGAGTTTTGTGGCGACATCATAGAATATTATGCGACGAGATGGGGGTTACCAGTAGATATAGTGATGGCGCAAATATCACAGGAAAGGCCACCAATAATTAATGGGGTATGTGATAATGTTTGTCAGTTAACTCCACCAGAAAATTTTATTGATGATTATAAAGTTCCGGTTTATGATGAAAATGGTTTTACGGGAACTTATGATGAAGTTCATTTAGATAAAGAAGCAGTTTATTCTTTAGAGGGTAATATTATGGCCGGATTAATATTAGATAGACAAACTTTTGATAAGTTTCAAAGTTGTATTTTAGGTTTATTTTCTTATAATCAAGGACCTAATATGCTACATAATGCTTGCAAATATTTTGGACTTAACGAAGAAGATTATTTAGGAGAAGAAAATGCCTTAAAAGCTTGTGAATTAATTGTTAGTTATAATGTCAATCGTGGAAAACCAAAATATGCAGATGGAAATTATTTATCAAATGTATTAAAATATGTCCAATTTAAGGAAGATGGGACTTATACAACTAATTTTTATATTGGGGAACAAGAATATGAACTTACAGTTGTAAATACTTTGGCTTTAGATTATAATAATACGCAGTCGAGGTGATCTTATGGCGAGAGTAGTCTTAGTTACAGGAGCAGCTAGAGGAATAGGAAAGGCAATAGCTCTAAAATTTTTAGAAAATAAAGATATTGTTTATGTAAATTATAATAAGAGTGATAAAGAAGCTTTAGAATTAGCTAAAGCTTTTTCCAATGCAAGAATTATTAAGGCGGATATAGCTTTAGAAGAAGATATTAAAAAAATGATTGATGTTATAAAATCACAAGAAGGAAGATTAGATATAGTAGTTAATAATGCCGGAATAGCGAATGATACTTTGGTAGAATCAAAGACAAAAGAAAGTTTTCAAAAAATATTAGATGTGAATTTAATTGGAGCTTTTTTAGTAGTTAAATATGCTCGAGAAATAATGGAAAAAGGAAGTATAATTAATATTGCTTCCACGAATGGAATTGATACTTATTATCCTTATAGTTTAGATTATGACGCTTCCAAAGCGGGTTTAATTTCTTTAACTCATAATTTAGCTTTAGAGTTAGCTCCGAATATAAGAGTTAATGCAGTAGCCCCCGGGTGGATAAATACGGATATGAATAAAGAATTAGACGAAGAATTTAAAGATAAAGAATTAAAAAAAATAATGTTAGGCAGATTTGGAGAAGCGAAAGAAGTAGCAAGTGTCGTATTTTTCTTAGCAAGCCAGGAAGCAAGTTACATTACTAATAGTGTGATTAGAGTGGATGGAGGTTCAAGATGATTCAGGAATTAGCAAAAGAAGCTCAAAGAAACTGTGAAACTATTTTTAAAGAAATAGAAGCGATGGAATATTTTTTTAGTGATAAAGTTTTACAAGCTTTTCGAAAATTTAAAGTAAGTGAAAGCCATTTTAACATGACAACGGGTTATGGTTATAATGATCTAGGAAGAGATGTTATCGAGAGTATTTTCGCAGACGTTTTGGGAGGCGAAAAGGCTTTAGTACGCAATCAATTTATAAGTGGCTCGCATGCTTTAACGGTGGCTTTTTTTGGCCTACTTAGACCGGGTGATACTTTACTTTCCATAAGTGGACTACCTTATGACACTTTACATGAAGTAATTGGAATTAAAGATAATCCAAGTTCATTAAAAAGTTTTGAAATTAATTATAAACAAATTGATTTAGTAGATAATAAATTTGATATACCACGGATAATAGATACTTTAAAAACAGAAAAAATAAAAGTAATAGAAATTCAAAGAAGTATTGGGTATTCAACAAGAAGAAGTCTAACAATTGAAGATATTAGAGAAGTTATTGAGGAAATTAGGAAGTTTGATCAAGACGTCATTATTATGGTTGATAATTGTTATTGTGAGTTTGTGGAACGATTAAGTCCGTTAGAAGTAGGGGCAGATATTATTGTAGGTTCGCTTATTAAAAATTTAGGTGGTTCTATCGCAAGTAATGGAGCTTATATTGTCGGTAAGGAAAAGTTAGTTAATTTATGTGCCGAAAGACTTACTTTGCCGGGTGAAGGGATGGAAGTGGGTCCTAGTTTAGGGGCTAATAAAAGTATTTTACAAGGGTTATATTTAGCACCATCGGTGGTGGCTTCCTCCTTAAAAGTAGCGGTTTTAACAAGTTATATGATGGAAAAATTAGGTTTTCAAGTAGAACCAAAATATAATGACAAAAGAGCTGATATTGTCGAAAAAATAATATTTAAAGATAAAGATTTATTAATTAAATATGTGAAAGGGATTCAAAAATATTCACCAATTGATTCGAATAGTGAAGCTGTTCCTTCACCAATGCCGGGATATAGCGATGAAGTAATTATGGCAAGTGGAGCTTTTACCCAAGGATCTAGTATTGAACTTTCTTGTGATGGACCAATTAGAGCGCCTTATATAGCTTATCAACAGGGAAGTGTAACTTATAATTATGGAAAAATAGCTGTTTTAAATACAATTAAAGAATTGATGGATAATACCAATTAACTTAATTACATAAAATATTTATATAATTAAAGGACGGGAAAAGATTCTAGTAATAAATATAAGGCTAAAAAACCAAATCAAAGATAAAAAATTTTAAAAAGTTATTGACATATTTAAGTATTAATGATATAGTTAAATACGTCATGAGATGGGCGCTTAGCTCAGTTGGTTAGAGCATCTGCCTTACAAGCAGAGGGTCATAGGTTCGAGTCCTATAGCGCCCACCATTTTATTTTTATATTTATTTTGCCGACTTAGCGTAATAGGTAGCGCAACTGACTTGTGGGATAGAAGCAATATGCTTTTTGAACTATCTTGCACCCTTAATTGGAAACAATTAAGGTGGACGTCGCTAATTCGGGGAACT
>CANQBY010000144.1 GCA_947589695.1 uncultured Bacilli bacterium | reverse complement strand
CTTGAAAAAACAACTAAAAAATTAGAGGAAGCTTATGCTGAAATTAAAGCTATAGCTGACAATGGAGGAACATTCCTTTTTGTAGGTACGAAAAAACAAGCTAGCGATGCTGCCAAAGAAGAAGCTTTAAGAAGTAATTCTTACTATGTTACTGAAAGATGGTTAGGTGGTACTTTAACTAATTTTAGAACTATCCGTAGAAGAGTTAAACGTCTTGAAGACATTGAAAATATGGAAGCTAATGGTAGATTTGAAGTTTTACCTAAAAAAGAAGTCATTGGATTAAGAAAAGAATATGAAAAATTAAATAAGATTCTTTGTGGTATCCGGGAAATGAGTAAGTTACCTAATGCTTTAATTATCGTTGATCCTAAAAAGGAAATTAATGCGATAAGAGAAGCTCGTAAATTACGTATTCCTGTTTTTGGAATTGTTGATACTAACTGTGATCCTGATGATGTTGATTTTGTTATTCCCGGTAATGATGATGCTGTTCGCAGTGTAAAAGTTTTATTAGGCGTATTAAATAATGCTATTTGTGAAGCTCGTAACTTAGAAATGGTTGATTACATTACTGAAGAAGACAAGAAAAACAAAGAAATCAAAACTATGGATGAATTAATCAAAGAAGAAACTATCAGTGTTAGCAAAAAAGATGAAGATGATACTCCTAAAAAAGAAGAAAAACCTCATAAAAAAGAAGTAAAGAAAGAGAAAAAAGAAATTGATTATAATACTCTTACTTTAACTGAATTAAAAAATGTTGCTAAAGAACGTGGAATTAAAGGTTATTCTTCAATGAAAAAAGAAGAAATTATTAATAATTTAAAATAGAAGAAAGAAAGGAAGAATTAATATGGAAGTTACAGCCAGTATGGTTAAAGAACTACGCGAAACAACTGGTGCCGGCATGATGGACTGTAAAAAAGCTCTAGCTGAATCAAATGGTGATATGAATGCAGCGATTGATTGGCTAAGAGAAAAAGGTATTGCTAAAAGTGCGAAAAAAGAATCTCGTATTGCCGCGGAAGGTTTAGCTAGTATCTACATTAAAGATAATCGCGCTGTTATTTTAGAAGTTAATAGTGAAACTGATTTTGTAAGTAAAAATGAAGAATTCACTAATATGATTGATACTATTGGTAATACTATTTTAAATAGTAAGGCCATGACTTTAGAAGAAGCTATGGAACTTTCTACAAGTGAAGGTACAATTAAAGATTTAATTATTGCCAAAACTGCCAAAATTGGCGAAAAATTATCTTTAAGAAGAATTGCTGTCGTTGAAAAAAACAATGATGAAGTTTTCGGTGCTTACTTACATATGGGTGGTAAAATTGCGGCTTTAAGTGTTTTAGAAGGAGCTAACGAAAGTGTAGCAAAAGATGTTTCTATGCAAGCTGCTGCTATGCGCCCTAAATATGTTTTTGAAAGTGATGTACCTGCTGAAGTTATCGATAAGGAGCGGGCTATTCAAAAAGAATTAGCTATGTCTGAAGGTAAACCTGCTGATATCGCTGAAAAAATGGTTGAAGGTCGTATTAAAAAATACTTTAAAGAAATTTGCTTAGTTGAACAACCATTTATTAAAGATGGCGATATCTCTGTTGCTACTTATGTCAAAAACAATCATGGAACCGTAAAACAAGTTATTCGTTACGAAGTAGGCGAAGGTATTGAAAAAAGAAATGAAAACTTTGCTGAAGAAGTAATGAATCAAATTAAAGGAAACTAACTAGTTGTTAGTTTTTTTTAAAATGCTTAATAATTTAATTAGAAAATAATCTTTAAATTAAAAACTAATATCAAAACCCAATAATATCCAAAAAATAACTACCTTTTATAGACACTTACTTAACACAATTTCCTTATTTTACTTAATATCTTCCTCGTAATTTGTTATAATATTGCTAGTGGTGAATATATATGAATAAAAATATTAAACGAGTTATCCAAGGCCTTTTATTTATTTTAATTATTATTGCTTTTATATATATCGGTCATATGGATTTTACCCCTAAATTAGAAGTAGATAATGAAAAATTTGATCATGATTATCCTTTAGTAAATAAAGATAATGTCTTTACCTATGTCAGTGCTAGTGATGTTTATTCCTTTTTAAAAAATGGTAGTGCTGTTCTTTTTATGGGTTATCCTCGTAATGAATGGACTGGTTATTATGCTAGTATCTTAAATGATGCGGCCAAAGAAGTTGGTTTAAAAGAAATATCTTACTATGATTTTTATGATGATCGTCGTTTAAGTAATGCTGTTTATCAAAGTATTATTATTAGACTTTCGGAGTATTTACCAAGTACGGATAATAACGATCAAGATATTTATGCTCCGACCCTTATAATCGTTAAAAATGGTACAATCATCTATTTTGATAATGAAACATCCATCAGAAATGGTAATATTAAACCTGCTGATTATTGGACTGATTTAAATAAAAGTGCCAAACTGCGTACTTTAAAAAATGCTTTGCAAGAATATATGAGTGAGGTTAAGTAATATGAATGATATTAGAAGTGGTAAATTTTATGCCTTAATGTTTGTTTTATTTGTTTTATTTTTAGGTATTGGTGGTTTCTTTTTAACTAAATATTTAATCGCTGACCCTAAATCTTCTAATAATGCTAATGAGGTTATCGCTGATAATTCTAATTTAAAATTAAATAAAGAAAAAGATTATATTTATTTTACTAATGATGATTTAAAAAACAAAGATTATAATATTAATTATCATGATGTTAAACTAAATTTTAATACTACTGATGCCCAAGAATTAGAAAAAACTTTAAATACCGAAATGTCTGTTTTAAAAGATACATATATATTAATAGAAGACAAAGATTTAAGTCCGGAAGAACTTGAAAAAGTTATTTATAGTGATTCTGGTATTTATGAAGCTAGTTATAATAAATATACCCGTTATATTTCCTCTGATTATGCTTCTTTACTAAAAGAATCTTATGCCTTTAATTGTTTTGAAGGGGAGACTTATCTAAAGAGT
>CANQBY010000143.1 GCA_947589695.1 uncultured Bacilli bacterium | reverse complement strand
ATTTTGAAATTTCGTGTCTTTTTGTTGTGTATATAATACCACAAAAATTTATTCTTGACAAATCTTAGAATGTCATATTCAATTTAAAATACAATCACTTTCTCAAGTTTCTATTTCTTTTCTTCTTCTAATTTTATTTGTTGTGTTTTTTCTAAATTTCTACTTTCTTCCCGATAATTTAAAGCTAAACCAATTGTAAAAATAATAGAAAGTAAATAAAACCAAATCATAAGTACAACAATATTAGCTAAACTCCCATAAAATACTCCATATTCCGCCATATGAGTTATATAAAATGAATACAGATATGTTACAATTATAAATCCTATCGTCGTAAATATTGCTCCTTTATTTACTTCACTACTAGCTATTTTTTTATCAGGCGCCATTGTAAATATTATTTTTATAAATAGAAAACTAATAAACCATGATATTGGCCCCTGTAAAACACTTACGACCAAAGTAATATTTGTAATTATCGCCGTACTTATATCCATTAGTTGTAACATCTCAATTATTTTATTTCCAAAAACACCAAATATTAATAAGAATACAAATAACAATATAATTATTAATATCATTAATAAAGCTTTTAATCTTCTTTTAAAGAATCCCGAATTTTTAATACCATAAATCATATTAGAACTAATAATTATTGAAGCGGGTCCATTACTAGCAATCACATAACCAATTACCAAAGTAATTATAAAATTAATATTCATTGACGCATGCACATTTGTCCCCAGAAGCATATTGGCAAAATCAGCACTAAAAGCTTTGGTAATAAAATCAAAGATAAAATCTAACGATACATGAAATACCGAAGCTACATACGTTAAAATTGTAATTGTGGGAACTATTGAAAGAACAAAAGAAAAAGCTAAATGACCCGGAAGTATTTCCATCTCTGGTCTTTTTATAACTTTGAAGAAATCATGCAACCCCTTTTTAATCTTATCCCGCATTATCTTCACCTGAAGCTTTCTTCTTACTCTTTTTCATTTCCTCAGTTGCTTCTAATATCGCATCTTCTATAGTTTTAACTTCATCAGTAATTACGGAATATCCAAACTCTGCTCCATAATCATAAGGTAATTTTTTAAATTCTTTATTAAGTTTATGAATATAATTAGATACTTGTTTTTGACTATAACCTACCAAATAAATTAAGAACTCATTTCCATCTGTCCGCATAATATCACTATTATCTAATTGGGTTTTAATTAAAATATTTGCTGCTGCCATAATCTGTTTATCCCCTTCTTCATACCCTAAAGTATCATTAATAAATTGTAAGTTATTTAAGTCTATTACAATCATTGTTTGAGGATAAATAGTATTATTATTCCAATTATTAATATATTCATTTAAATAATTTCGATTTTTTAAACTTGTTAATTGATCAACAAACTTAATTTTATTTTCTTTTCTAATTTTTTTAGCAATCTTAATTTTTTTACTACTCTTATAAGTTACAATAAATACTAACCCTACTATTCCTAAAGTAACTAAAATATATTTCGCAATTGTACCTAATAAACTACCTGTTTTAACAGTTAAACTATGAGAATACATTCCTTTATAAATCATTTCTTGATCATCTAAAGTCATTATATATTTCTTTAATAATTCATAAAAAGCACTATCTGTTCTTACTTTAAAACCATAAGTATCTCCAATTACTCCATGATATCTCTCCGTATAATTAGATAAAATACCTCCTGCATAAATATTATACATATTTCTATCTATTACAATAATAACATCTTTTTTATTTAATTTTTTTAAATCTTTTTCACTATTATAAGTTTTTAATTTAATACCTTCAATATTTTCTAAATAATCTGCTAGAATACTTGACTTTTGAACATATACTTCTTGATTAACTAAACTACTAACAGAATTTACAACTACACCATTACTATTACTTGCTACTACACTAAATTCTCTTAAAATTTTAGAATCGGCATTATAGTAATTATCATTAATATTATAATAATTAAAATAAACATCTATTTTATTATTATCTATGGCTTTTTTAAATTTCTTTAAATTAGAATACTTTGTATAATTAAATTCCACATTACTAAAAGAACTAAAATCATACAAATACATGGCTACAATTCCACCATAATTACCACTCATTAAAACTTCATAAGGGCTATTATTTACTAAGCCATATTCATATGTTACACTTTGGACTGCATCTACTTCGGTATCTGTTATTCCTAATGATTTTACAAAAATATTAAATAAAGCTCTTTTACGATAAGCTTCTAAATTATCTTCTACCCAAATATTATAATATTTCTTTAAAATATTTCCTAACGTACTATTTTGATCACTATTAATTGTATAATAAAGTTTAACATCTGATAAATGATCTATAATATAATAATCATTAGCCAATATTTCATTAATATATAAAGTTAAAGGTACTATCATATATTCTATTTCGCCATCATCTTGAATAGCATTAAGTAAACTACTTCTATTGTCATAGCCTACTAAAGATAGTTCATGAACATTTTCTAAATATTTTGCAATATACGAAAGTTCCGAATTAATAACACCAATTTTTTTCTCACTATAATCGGCATAACTTGTAATAACTTCCTCATTTTTACTAACTAACACATAATGATCGGCATAAAATATTTGATCATTACTATTTAAACTTGTCTTTACTCCTAAAGTAAGACCACTAGTTACATCTCCATAATTAAAAGTTACCGGATTAATGTCAATATTGTATTCTAATTCAACATCATTAATAAAATCATAGAAAACTCCTACTCCGGTATTACCAAATACATTAACATTATTAACGACATTCACATTTTGAACAACATTCATATTATTATTAAGCCATCTTTTTTCACTAGCTGTTAATTTATTTTGATCTGTTAATATATTATAAGTTATAATCCCAGTTATTACAACCAGTAATATTACACCAATTGTAATAACCACACTTTTTTTATTTTTCATAAAAACCTACTCTTCTGTTTCCTCTTCTATTGGGGTATTTAAAACCCATACAATTCCCCCTGT
>CANQBY010000142.1 GCA_947589695.1 uncultured Bacilli bacterium | reverse complement strand
TAATAATATTATACTAGTAAATAAATGATTTGCAACTTCATCCATTTACTAATCAGTATTATACGTGATATAATAAAATTATTAAAAGGAAGGTAATAAATTATGTGTACAGCAATAACTTATAATACAAAGAACCATTATTTTGGTAGAAATTTAGATTTAGAATATTCTTATAGAGAAACAGTAACCATTACACCAAGAAATTATCCCTTTAAATTCCGTAAAGTAGGGGATATAAATAAACATTATGCGATTATCGGTATGGCTTATGTTTCTGATAATTATCCTCTTTATTACGATGCTATAAATGAAAAAGGACTAGGCATGGCTGGCTTAAATTTTCCGGGCAATGCTGATTATAAAGAAGAACAAAATAATAAAGATAATATTGCTCCGTTTGAATTTATTCCGTGGATATTGTCAAAATGTGCAAACGTTGATGAAGCATTAGAATTATTAAAAGAAATAAATATAGTCAATATTAATTTTAGTGATGAGTTACCGGCATCTCCACTTCACTGGATTATTGCTGATAAAAAAAGATCTATAACTGTTGAAAGTGTAAAAGATGGTTTAAAAATATACGACAATCCAGTTGGTGTTTTAACCAATAATCCCACCTTTGATATTCACATGTTTAACTTAAATAATTACATGAGTTTATCTATCGAACCACCAGTTAATAATTTTTCTAAAAAATTAAATCTTGAAACTTATAGTAGGGGAATGGGCGCTTTAGGTTTACCTGGTGATTTATCTTCCGCTTCTCGTTTTGTTAAAGCATCATTTACCAAAATGAATTCTTTATCTGATAGTTCGGAATCTTCAAGTATTAGTCAATTTTTTCATATTTTAGGTTCTGTAGAACAGCAAAGAGGGTGTGTTCACATGGGCGAAGATAAATACGAAATAACTATTTATAGTTCTTGTTGTAATTTAGATAAAGGTTTATATTATTATACCACCTATGAAAATAGTCAAATTACAGCAATTGATATGCATAAAGAAAATTTAGATAGCTCTAATCTAGTTAATTATGATTTAATTAAAGACACCCAAATCTTCTTTCAAAATTAATTTCGTCATAAATCCTAAAGAATACTCTAAAACTTTAGGATTTTTAATTTAAAAAATTATTTATTTAGTTTTCAAATATATCATATTAACTTCTAAAAACTACTTTTAAATCTATTTAAACTATGATACAATTAATTACGAGGTAATCTTATGAAAAAAATTGAATCTAAAAACATATCTCAAGGACCAACTATTAAGTTATATGAAGCTATTTTTGTTACAGTTGTTGTTTTATTTCTTATTTATTTTGTTATAAGTATTTTTAGTTAGGAGTTTTAATATGAGTAAAGAAATTAGTTTAAAAAAATTTTTAATTGTCTTAAGTCTTTTAGTTCTTTTAGAACTTCTTATCTTTTTAGGTATTATTCCTCTTATTAAAAATCGTCAAGAATTAAAAAACATTCAAAAATATTGTCCTACTTCTGTTTGCAGTGAAGATAATAAAACTTGTTACAATTATGCTTTAAAAAACAACAAAACTGTGGTAACCTGGCGGGGAGATTGCAGTACTTATTTTAAATAATCGTTCTGATTATTTTTTATTTTCCGATAACTAGCTAGGAAAACTTGTATTTTAATTAAAAATTTGCTAAAATATTGTATGTACTTAAGAAAGGAATTTTTTATATGCGTTATTTAGGACTTGATTTAGGTACTAAAACTTTAGGTGTTGCTATCACAGATAAAACCAGGACTATTGCATCACCCTTAAAAGTAATTCGTTTTAAAAAAGAGGATTATAGCAAGGCTATAGATGAATTATTACCAATCCTTAAATCTTATGAAATTACGGCGATTGCTTTAGGTTTACCTAAAAATATGGATAATTCCTTAGGTTTTGCTAGTTCTAGAAGTCTGGAATTTAAAAAAATGCTTGAGGCTAAAACCTCAATTCCTATCACTTTAGTGGATGAGCGATTAAGTACTATGGAAGCTGAAAATATTTTATTGGATGCCGATTTAAGTCGTGATAAAAGGAAAAAAGTAATCGATGGTGTAGCCGCGGTTCTTATTTTAGAAACTTTTATTAAAATGGAGGAAAATAAAGATGAATGATGAAAAGGGTAGAATATTTACTATAACTGATCAAAGTGGGGTAACTAAAGAATATGAAATATTATTTACATTTGATTCTGAAGAAACCCAAAATAGCTATATAGTTTTTACCGATAATAATAAAGATAAAGATGGTAATATTATTACTTATGCTGCTACGTATGCTAAAGATGGCGATAAATTAGAATTAAATGATATTAAAACCGAAAAAGAATGGACTTTAATTGAAAATTTATTATCTCAAATTGAAGAAAAATTAAGTAGTGAAAATTAAATAAAGAGGGAAGTATTATGCGTAAAAAAATAATTATTATTTTAGTAAGTTTAGTCTTACTTGTTTTAGTAGGTACAACCTCTCTTTATTTTTATGGTTTAGCTCCTGTCTCTAAAACTAGTCAAAGTCTTGAATTTACTTTAACCAGTGGTACTAGTAAACTTGATATAATTAATGAATTGAAAAGTAAAAATTTAATTCGCAGTAAATTCGCAGGATATATTTATGTTATTTTAAATCGTAACTTAAATCTTCAAGCTGGTAGATATGAATTAAATACTAATATGGGTCTTAAAGAGATCTTAAATAAGATTACTTCTGGTGATATTATTGAAGAAAAAAATACTTATAATCTTCGTTTTACCGAAGGTAAAAGATTAACCGATTATGCCGAGATTATCGCCAGTAAAACTAATACTACTAAAGAAGAAGTCTTAAATGTTTTAAGTGATAAAACTTATTTACAAGAATTAATAAATAAATATTGGTTTTTAACTGATGATATTTTAAATCCAAATATTTATTATCCTTTAGAGGGTTATCTTTATGCTTCTACTTATGAATTATATAATAATAGTAGTATCAAAGATATTGTTACCAAAATGTTAGATGGTATGGCTAGTGCTCTAGAAAGTGAAAGAACAGCTATTGAAAGTTCTAAATATTCCGTTCATGAACTTTTAACTATGGCTAGTGTTGTGGAACTTGAAGGAGCCGCATCTGATGATCGGGCCGGGGTTGCCGGT
>CANQBY010000141.1 GCA_947589695.1 uncultured Bacilli bacterium | reverse complement strand
CAGCTTATGTTATGTGTGCGTTTAGAATAGCTTATTTTAAAGTGCATTATCCGGGAGTTTATTATGCAACATATTTTTCAACAAGATTTGATGACTTTGATTTAGAGACCATGATTAAAGGATATGACGCGATTAAACTAAAAATGAATGAAATTATCAATAAAGGTTTTAGTGCCACGAATAAGGAAACAAGTGTTTTAGAAACCTTAAAATTATGTTTAGAAGCAACGGCGAGAGGTTTTAAATTTGGCAATATTGATATTGAGAAAAGTGATGGTAAAAACTTTATTTTAGCGGATGATGGTCAAACTTTAATTTGTCCATTTAGAACTTTAGATGGTTTGGGAGATTCTGTTGCAACAAAAATTATGGAAGAACGCAGTATCAAACCTTTTTATAGTATTGAAGACTTTCAAATGCGCGGTCATGTCAATGGAACAACCATTGATAAATTAAGAAGTTTAGGGGTATTTGGAAACTTACCAGAGACTAGTCAATTAAGTTTATTTGATTTTGCGTAAAAGTGCTAGTAAATATTAATTATTTATGTTATAATATTTATGCTAAGTAAACCTTGTATTTACTTAGAATAACATACAGGCTTGTTTCAAGCTTGCTTAAGAATAAGACCTTTAAGGTCTTATTTTATTGGAAAACTTTTCTTTAATGTGACAAATTTTTTAAGATTCATCAGGTATAATTAAGATGGTGATCTTAAATGGTAATCTATTTAGATATTATATTTTTAATAAATTTTATCTTAGATTTTTTATTACTTTTAACCATTAATGTGGCTTTAAAAAGATATCGAAAGATAAGATATTTAATTTTAGGTGCTTGTGTAGGAAGTATTTCGTTAATTAGTTTATTTTTACCAATAAAGGGAATAAGTTTATTAATATTTAAATTAATCTTGGGTTTAATATTATGTTTAGTTAGTTTTGGTTATAAAAATATAAAATATACTTTATATAATTTAGTTTATTTATATATGACTAGTATTATTTTAGGGGGATTTTTATATTATTTAAAAACGGAATTTAGTTATAATCATAAAGGGTTAGTCTTTTATTATGAAGGGTTAGGTTTTAATTATATATTTTTAATTATAATAGCACCTTTTAGTTTATATGTTTTTATAAAAAGTATGAAAGCTTTAAGAGAAATAAAAGATTATTATTATCAAGTAAAAATTATTTTAGAAAATAATTATGTACTTAATATAACTGGTTTTTTAGATACAGGTAATAAATTACAAGATCCAATAACTAAAAGATATGTAATAATGCTTAATAAAAAATTAATTGAAGCCAAAATAAAAATTCGAAGTCCGATGTTTGTTCCTTATAATACACTTAATAATCATGGATTACTAATGTGTATTAAACCGAAAAAATTAATTATTAATAATCAAGAATTAGATAATTATTTAATTGGACTTAGTGATAATTCTTTAAAACTAAATGGAATTGATTGTTTACTTAATTATCAAGTAAGAGAGGATTTAAAATGATTAATAAAATATTAAGTTGGTTAAAAGAAAAATATCAGATGTGTTTCTTTGTAGGTTCAACGGATAAGTTACCACCACCTTTAAGTGATGCCGAAGAAAGAGATGCAGTTATTAAAGCAAATAAAGGGGATAGAGAAGCCAAAAATAAATTAATAGAACATAATTTAAGATTAGTAGTATTTTTAGCTAAAAAATATGAAAATACTGGTTATGATGTGGAAGACTTAGTAAGTATTGGTTCGATTGGATTAATTAAAGGAATTAATACTTATAAATTAGATAAAAATATTAAACTGGCAACTTATGCCTCTAGATGTATATCTAATGAAATATTAATGTTTTTAAGAAAAAATAAGAAAAGAAAAGGGGAGATTAGTTTTGAGGATGCTTTAAATTATGATGCCGAAGGTAATGAATTACATTTAGAAGATATTTTAGGAACAGAAATAGATTATGTTCCTAATGAATATGAAAAAAGACTTAATAAAGAAATATTAGAAAGGGAAATAGATTTATTAGATGATAGAGAAAAAGAAATTATGACGCTTAGGTATGGCCTTAATAATACCGAAGAATTTACTCAGAAGGAGGTCGCTTTAAAACTAGGAATAAGTCAAAGTTATATTTCACGAATTGAGAAAAAAGTAATAAAAAAATTAAAGCAAACTATGCGCTTATAGTTTGCTTTTTAAGTAATGAAAAAAGTACTTTTTTTAAAGTACTTAATCATCATCAGTTGGACCACCAATACTTGGAATATCCGAGCCAGTGCCGGTTTTTATTTTTAAGCCGGAGCTCATATTGTCTTTAAATTTAGAATAGGCTGATTTAATTACAAAGGTATAATTATCGGAATAACTATAAGAATGATAAGTATATTTGGTATCAGTAGTAAAACCTAAACTGATTAATTCGCCATCATCATCCTGCAAGTAAATTTGATAGCCAACATCCCCAATATTATTAGTATTGTATTTGATCCGAGCTTCGTAATATTCTTGTTTGTAACGTTCATAAAACTGCCAATAATCATCATTAAACATTATTTCAATATAAGTTGGATCGATAGCTTCAGGCGTATCAATAGGATCCCAGGTTAGAGTTACAGTCGAACCATCAAAACTATATTTACCATTAGTAGGATTTTCTAAAGCACTAAATCTAGTAGATACTTCGGCAGGTTCATATCCCGATTTATACATAGCAGTTTTTTTAAGGTTAGCAGGGGTGTATTCACTAGCAAGAGCAGGAGGATACGTTTCAGATTCAACAGTTACGGACGTTAAGCCCGAGGGTTTTTCAAAGCGACTGTTTTTTTTGTAAACCTTTGTTGCAACAGCTTTCATAATTCCTTGACGAGCTGACATACCTGGAGTACTGGTTAAGAAAGGAAGACCTTTACCTAAATGGTCATACCCATACCATAATGCAATCGAATAATCGGGAGAATAAGTTATATTCCAATGGTCAGGAGTAACTCCTCTACCACTTAAGCCCCAAGCGGCTGCTTGAGCATTATCTAGAGTAGTTGTACCACCTTTGGCAGCAATATCAGTACCACTGATGGAGAAATTACCACCAACGCCTCGTTGGCCACCGGTAACTAACATATTAGTAATCATGTAAGCAGTTTGTTCACTCATAACACGAGTTTTTT
>CANQBY010000140.1 GCA_947589695.1 uncultured Bacilli bacterium | reverse complement strand
GGATTCCGCGGCTGCCGAAGCGGGTCTTCAAAATGGTGATTTAATCACCGCGATAAATGGACATAAAGTTAAAACTTGGGATGTTGCGCAAATATATCTTTTTATGAAAGATAAAGATAATACTTATGATATTGCTGTTACTCATAAAGATGGCACCACTGCTAGCTATAAAGTAACTCCTAAAATTATTAAAGATGAAAAAACCAATGAAGAACAACATCAATTCGGCTTTAGTATTGATGTTCAAGTAACCAAAGGTTTAGGTGCTAGTATTAAATTTGCTTTTGCCAAATTTGGTAGTTTAATTAGTAATATGTGGATTACAGTTATCAATCTATTTACTGGCAAAATATCTTTAAATAATTTATCCGGACCAGTTGGTATTTATCATGTGGTGGGAGAGAGTATTGCTTATGGTCTCCAACAAATAATCTATTTAATTGCTTTGTTAAGCATCAATGTTGGTTTAATTAATATTTTACCAATTCCAGCTTTTGATGGTGGTCATATTCTCTTCTTAATTATTGAAAAAATCAAAGGTAGTCCTATTAATCAGAAGTTTGAAAATTGGTGTCATACAATCTTCTTCTTCTTGCTAATCGCTTTAATGATTTATATAACCATTTTTGATATCATTAGATTTTAGATTTTCTAAAAAGAAAATCTTTTTTATTTTGGAAAAATATGCTACAATATAGATACGTTCCGGTAGTTCAGTTGGATAGAATGTTGGCCTCCGACGCCAAAGATCGTGGGTTCGACTCCCACCCGGAACACCATTTTTATTTAGTAATTAATATTTTAATTTAAATCTTAAACTAACTTAAAAAAGTTAGTTTTTTTAAATATCTAATCTCTTTAAAAGCTAAATTTTTTGTCTAATCATGTATAAATATGTCAAATATTAACATACTAAATATAGAGATAAAGGAAATCTCAACAAGCTAAAAAGGAGGGGAAAAAATGAAAAAATTATTTTTAGTTCTTGCATCATTTCTTTTTGTTATGATACCTCAAGTTCAAGCTTTAACTCTTGAAAATGTTAGTACCATTAACAATAGTGATTCCTATCTTGGTGGAAGTCCTAAAATTGAAGGTAATGGCACCAATCATGTGACAGTCACTTTCGATGCTGCGAAATTAAAAATTGTTGCAGCTAAACCTGATATAGGTCGAACTATCGATGCGGCTTGGCTTGGTGTTAAAGTTGTAGCTCCTAAAGATCTTGAAATTGCTAAATTAAAAGCGGCAACTTATGTTAATGACCCTTCAACTACTGAAAAATCATTTTGGGCTAATCAAGACAGTCAAAAAAGTGAAAATCCTAGCGATGAACACTTTATCTATGTTTATGGTGCGATAACCGAAGACATTTTAACTAAAGCTACTAAAGCTAAAACAGCAATTGAATATTCTTGGACATTTGACTGGGATAATGATAGTACTGATGATGAAACCGTTACTATTATTGTCGAACCTGAAGATGTTACTTTAACAGCTAAAGATAATAATGATATTTTATGGAACGAAGAAAAATATCAAGATTTAAAACCAGACAATACTCTTGATGAAGGACCAAAAACTGGTGATGAATTACCAACTTTAGCTAGCTTAATGTTTGTAAGTCTTGCAACTGGAGGATACGCCTTTAAAAAATTACAAGAAGAATAGGAATTAAATCCTATTTTTTTAAATTAATTTTCTTTTATAATGTCTTCTTAAAATTTTTCTAAACTAACTAAAAAAGTTAGTTTTTTTCATAAAAAGCTATACTTTTAAACAAGTGTATGCTAAAATTAATTTAGGTGATTAAGTTGTTAAATTATATAATCGGAAAAGTAGTTTTTCAAGAAAATAACTCCATTGTTGTGGAAAATAATAATATTGGTTTTACCATTTTTGTAGCCAATCCCTTTAGTTTTGAATTAGATACGGAAGTTAAAGTTTATTTATATAATCAAGTAAAAGAAGATGAATATAGTCTTTATGGTTTTAAAACTTTAGATGAACGTAATTTATTTTTAAAACTAATCAATGTTAAAGGCCTAGGTCCTAAAATGGCTATGCCGATGCTCGCCACGGGTAGTATCTCTGGTATTATTGATGCAATTGACCGGGAAAACATCTTATATTTAACCAAATTCCCGAAAATTGGTGAAAAACTTGCTCGGCAAATAATCCTAGATTTAAAAGGTAAATTAGCTCGCAAGGAAGATCTTGATATTGCTGGCGACTTTGATGATTTAATCAGTGTTTTAGAAAGTCTTGGTTATAAGACTGCCGAAATCAAAAAAGTTGTACCTAAGATAAATGCTTCCTTAGATATTGAACAACAAATCAAAGAGGCTTTAAAATTAATGCTTAAATAAAATATCCAATCCTATATAGAAAAGAGGTCTTAACTATGGAAGATGAAAGAATATTAACTAACGAAGAACTAGAAAGTGATACTTTTGAAATAAGTTTACGACCTTTAACTTTAGATGAATATATTGGCCAAGAAGAAATCAAAGCTAACCTTCGGGTTTTCATTGAAGCAGCTAAAATGCGTGATGAAGCTTTAGATCATGTTCTTTTATATGGCCCTCCAGGGCTTGGAAAAACCACTCTTGCTCATATTATTTCTAATGAACTTGGAGCAAATATTAAAGTAGCCAGTGGGCCATCACTAGAAAAAAGTGGTGATCTCGCGGCGGTTTTATCCACTCTTGAACCTGGCGACGTTTTGTTTATTGATGAAATCCATCGAATGCCTAAATATGTGGAAGAAATTCTTTATCCCGCGATGGAGGATTTTGAACTCGATATCATTATTGGTTCTGATGGTAAAAGTCGCAGTATTAAAATAGATTTGCCTCCCTTTACTTTGGTTGGGGCTACAACTCGTGCCGGCGATTTATCTAGTCCTCTTCGGGACCGTTTTGGAATTGTTTGCAAATTAAATTATTATAAAGATAATGAGCTCCAACAAATAGTCCAACGAACCAGTCGCGTTTTAAGTATGAATATTTCCGATGAAGCCGCTTTAGAAATAGCGCATCGCTGCCGAAAGACTCCTCGTATTGCTAATCGTTTATTTAAAAGAGTTCGTGATTTTGCCCTAGTTGAAGGGACCGGTTTTATTGATCATGATATTACTTTAAATAGTTTAAAAAAATTAAAAGTTGATGAATATGGTTTAGATCAAATAGATATTGAATATTTAGAAGCTTTAATAACCAAATTTA
>CANQBY010000139.1 GCA_947589695.1 uncultured Bacilli bacterium | reverse complement strand
CGAGTGAGAAATCCAAAATATGGTAGGAGAGCTCTTACAAAAGAAAGATAATGGCGTAAGGGACTAGGTAACTAGTAGATAAATATTTGTCGCCCGGATTCGGGAACAGAACATGGCTTAGGGAGATTATTTTTATTTTAAAATATACAGTGAAGGAGTGGAATTTCGTGGATAGTATTGGTTCAATACTTAGAGATACGAGAGAATCTTCAGGGGTTAGTATAGAAGAAGTAAGCGAAGATTTAACAATAAAACCCGAATTTATTTTAAATATTGAAGAAGGAAAAATTGGTTGTTTTAAAGATATTTTTGTGTTAAAAGAATATATTGTGAGTTATGCTAAATATTTAGGATTAGATAGTGAAAAATTAATTGATCAATTTAATGAGTATATGTTTGAATATACATCAAAGATTCCGGTTAAAGAGATTGAAAAAAAAGCAATGAAAGAAGCTAAAGAAGATACTAATAAAGTAGCAAGTCCTTATACGAGAAAACCTCATAAATATAGTCGAAGATATTATTTAACAATCTATCTAGTAATTCTTTTATTAGTTATTATAGCAATAATTTGGAGTGTTAAACAAATTACAATTGATAATACAAGAACTAATGCGATAAGTTATGTTAGTTTTAAAAAGTAGGAGGAAGTATGAATTTACCAAATAAATTAACGTTAGGAAGAATAATTATTTCCGTAATAATATTAGTTATGCTTATTGTTCCTTGGTATAGTTTAGGAATTAATTTTCCAACCTTTAGTATTGCCGGGAAAATAGTAGTTGATTTAAAATATATTATTGCCGGGGTTTTATTTGTAATTGCATCAGTTACGGATTTTTTAGATGGTTATATTGCCAGAAGTAGAAATATGGTTACGGATTTTGGAAAAGTAATGGATGCCATCGCGGATAAAATATTAGTTAATGGTTTACTTATTATTTTAGCTTATAATGGTTTTATAAGTATAGCAATACCAGTTATAATAATTACCAGAGATACATTTGTAGATGCTTTTAAAATGGCGAGTGGAAATAAAGGTAAAGTAGTGGCTGCCTCTTATATGGGTAAAGCTAAAACAATGTGTATGATGATAGGAATGGCTTTAACAATGTTTTATAATTTACCATTTGAATTAGTGGGATTTAATCTGGCTTATGCTTTAATTATTATTGCAACAGTACTATCGGTGGTAAGCGGTGTGCAATATTACTTTAATACTAAAGATGCTTTTAGTGCTAAATAGCACTTTTTTTCTTCTTAAAAAGAATATAATTAAAAGGTGAGGATTTTATGAATAGATTTAAAATTAAGAAAATATTAAAGTTAATAGAGAAGAATGATTTTTTAAAATTAACTTTTATATTAAATAAATTAAATGATAAAGATTTAAAAATGATATTTAAAGATTTAGATCGAGTAATGGCTAATAAATATTTAGATTATATAGTGAGAAAAGAAAATCTAAGATTATTTTTATTATTAAGTATTAGTTCTAGTTATATAAAAGTCCAAGATATTATTAATTATATACCTTTTAGAAAATATACTAATGAATATTATGATAGTTTGATTAATGAATTATTATTAGGTAAAATAGATGAATTTATAGATTTAATGAAGAAAGATTATATTAATAGTCAAGTAGGTTCATATATTATTAGTTTTTGCATGACAAGAAATTTAAGAGGAAAACTAGAGGAGATAAAAGAATATCTTTTAACCCAAAAGATAGATGAAAAATTATTACATTTTTGGGTAAGTCCCGATTTTAACTTTCCTGAATTTAGAGCTAAATTAAGAGATAGTGGAAGTACTAATATTATAAAATATTTATATTTAAGTGATAATTCCGATTTATTTATAAAAGAATATGTGGAAAGTTATCCCAAGATCAAAGATTTACAAACTATCGCGTTAGAATTTTTTCAAGCAACGAAAATGAATAAAAAAAATATTTATTATGGATTATTAAAAGAAGTAAGA
Source organism: uncultured Bacilli bacterium (assembly GCA_947589695.1). Taxonomy (GTDB): domain Bacteria; phylum Bacillota_I; class Bacilli_A; order RF39; family UBA660; genus Caccenecus. Next base: position 1,292 of record CANQBY010000139.1, on the reverse strand, counting down.
AATTTAAATAATAGAAATAAAGAACTTAAAAGTGAGTATTTATATACTTTGATAGAAATAGATAAAAATAACTTAGATAAAGAGAAAATAATAGAAGAAATAATTTTATTAAAAAATTTAGAAGTTATAAAAAGATTAGTTTTAATAATGAGGGAAGAGGAAGTAAAAAGCGTTATTACGAAATATTTAGCTAGTGATGACTTTGAGATAATAACTATTCTTAGTGTTGTAACTAATAATAAAGAACTGATAGATAAAGTAATATTAAGTGATGAAGATAGTTATATAACATTTATGATAGGTAATTTAGAGGGAAAATATTTAGATTATGCTTTAGGAAAAATATTAGAAATAAAAAAGGCAAATTATTTTACCGATTTAATTAATCATTTATATTTAGAGGGATATAGTAATATTTTAATAGTAATTAATTTTGTATTTAAGTATAATTTAGAATATTTATTTAAAAAAGAGATATTAACTAATTTAAGAGATTATAAAGAAAAATTAAGGAATAACTTGACACTTATAAAAAAATAGTATTGGTATTTTGGGCAAATTGTAATATAATTAGGTAGAGGTAAACGATATGAAAATAATAAAGAGAGAAGTAGAAGATTTAGTTTTTAAAAGTTATTTAGAAGAAATGCTTCAGAAAAAGAAATTTTTAAAAATGAATAGATATTTGCAACATGGAAATACAACTTGTTTATTGCATTCAATCGCGGTTGCTTATTTTAGTTATCGTTTATGTAAATTATTAAAAATAAATGTACATGAAAAGGAATTAATAAGAGGGGCTTTGTTACATGATTACTTTTTATATGATTGGCACCAAAAATATAAACCTTGTGATGGTTTAGGAAAACATGGTTTTATTCATCCCAAGATAGCTTTATTTAATGCGAGAAAAGATTTTAAAGTAAATGCAATAGAAGAAGATATAATTGAAAAGCATATGTTTCCACTTACTTTTTATCCACCTAAATATAGGGAAAGTGTTATTATTTGTTTAGTAGATAAGTTTTGCAGTATATATGAGGCTTTTAATAAGAATGCTTATAAAATGGTAACAAAAAGAGTAGTTATGGATAAAAAGGAAAGAAGAATGGTAGGAAAGAGAATTAACTTATATAATTAATTAGATGGAGAAGCAATTAGGAAACTGATTGTTTTTTTATTGTTTTCTTAATTATTTTTGCATTTTACGAACAAATTGGCAGATGCATTCGACACCCTTCGACATTTTTCGACAAAGAGATGTGGTATAGTAGAAACATTTCTTTTATTTA
>CANQBY010000138.1 GCA_947589695.1 uncultured Bacilli bacterium | reverse complement strand
CCATTATTGGTGAAAGCTTGATGGCCAAATTGATCATATTGTTTTCTTTTAGCTGGATCAGATAAAATAGCATAGGCTTCCCCTACTTCTTTAAATTTAGCTTCATCGCCGGTTTGTTTATTATCGGGATGGTATTCTTTAGCCAGTTTTCTAAAAGCTCGTTTTATTTCTTCATCGGTGGCGGTTTTAGAAACACCTAATATTTCATAATAATCTTTTTTATTCATTTTTTATCACCTAATTTTCGTATAAGGATTGTAATTCAGTAACTAAGTTATCAAAATAGATAAAAGCGTCATTTAAAGCATCAGGCTTCGTCATATCAATACCAGTTACTTTTAAGGATTCAATAGGAGTTTTAGTACAACCTAATTTTAAAAATTCTAAATAATTTTCTTGGGCATGATCGCGATGATTTAAAATATCCATTGCAATTTTAATCGCCGCAGCATAAGCTGTCGCGTACTGATAAACATAGAAATTCATATAGAAATGAGGAATTCTAGCCCATTCATATTTAACGACATCATCAACGATGATATTTTTACCAAAATACACTTTATTTAATTCATAATAGAGATTACATAAATCATCATTAGTTAAACTCTCACCAGAAGCTTCACGTTCGTGAATAGTACTTTCAAATTCCGCGAACATGGTTTGACGATAAATAGTAGCTTTAAAATCCCGGATTAAATCATCAATTAAATATTTTTTATCTTCAATATTGGTAGTATGATTAATTAAATATTTACTTAATAAAATTTGATTTACTTGAGAAGCTACTTCCGCGACAAAGATCGAATAATTATAATCTTGGTAACTTTGATTATGAATCGCATAATAATAATGCATAGCATGACCGAGTTCATGGGCTAAAGTAGAAACATTATTTAAAGAACCATCAAAACTTAATAAGACATAAGGATGGACATTGTAACTAGCTGTACAATAAGCACCATTGCGTTTACCCGGATTAGGACAATAATCAACCCAACCTTCGGTAAAAGCTTTAGTTAAATCGTGAACATAGGTATCGCCTAAAACACTTAACGCTTTAAGGAGTAAATCTTGAGCTTCTTTAATCGTGTAATGATGAGTTATCTCTTTAGTTAGAGGAGCATTAGTATCATAAATATGGAGTTTAGATAAACCTAAAGCCTCTTTTTTTAATTGCCAGAATTTAGATAATGGGGCAATATTTTTTCTAACCGTCGCAATTAAGTTATCATAAATAGAAAGCGGAATATCATTACTAAATAAAGCACCTTCTTTCGCACTATTATATTTTCTAATATTAGCAAGACGATTATTATTACTTACTTCCGCCATTAAAAGAGAAGCATAAGTATTTTTAAAATTACCATAAGTATTTAAAAGACGCATAAAAGCATTTTTTCTAATGCGACGATCAGGACTTTCAATAAACTTACGATAAGATTTCTCGGTTAATTCTTCTTTTTTGCCCTCTTCATTAGTAATAAATCCAAATTTTAAATCAGCGTCAGTTAAAAGAGAAAATACTTCATCAGGAGTTTTAAATAGATTAGACATCTTGGATAGTAAATGCTCTTCTTTGGCACTTAAAGTATGGGCTTTAAATTTATAAATTTCTTGTAAACTACGCGCATAAGCTTCAAGTTTGGGATTTTCTTTAAGATATTTTGCCACCACACTGTAGTTACTTTTTAATAATTCGGGAACAACAAAAGAGGTTGCTTCACTATATTTTTGATATAATTTATGGACACTCCCAAACATACTTTGATATTTAGGAACGGTAGTATCTTCGTCATTTAGAAGATGAGCATATATAAAAACTTGCTCAATTTTTTTACTAAATTCTGTATCAAATGAAAATAGTTCATATAAGGTATCAGCACTATCTAAAATATGATTTTGATAGGGAGCATACTTGGCTAAATCCTCTTCTAAAGAGGCATAAGTTTGGTTAAATTCAGCATCACTTTTAAATAAATCAGAAGTGTGCCATTTTTCTGTTTCAGGGTAATCTTTTCTTAACTTAGTCATTATTTCTTCCTTTCACCTAAGAGAAAGTTCTAGTTAAACTAGAACTTTGATTGGGGTTTTATTTTTCTTCGTAATTAGCTTCTTCAACATCATCATCTTTAGAAGATGGATTAGAAGTAGTTGAAGCTTCTTCTTGGTTATTAGCTTGGTTTTGTTTACCAGCTTCTTCATAAACCTTGGTTGCTAAACGCATAGCAACTTCATTTAAACTTTCAGTATTTTTCTTAATTTCGTCAGAATCAGAACCTTCAAGAGATTTCTTTAAAGCATTTATTTTTTCTTCAGCTTCTTCTTTATCTTTGCTATCTACTTTATCACCTAAATCTTTTAAAGCTTTTTCAGTAGCAAAGATCATACTGTCGGCTTCATTACGAACTTCGGCTTCTTGTTTTCTTTTCTCATCAGCTTCTTTATTAGCTTCCGCTTCTTTCATCATTTTATCAATTTCTTCATCAGTTAAATTAGTAGAAGAAGTAATGGTAATAGATTGTTCTTTATTTGTACCTAAATCTTTGGCTGTAACATTAACAATACCATTCGCGTCAATATCAAATTTAACTTCAATTTGAGGAACGCCACGAGGAGCTGGAGGAATATTCGTAAGTTGGAAGTTACCTAAAGTCTTGTTATCATAGGCCATTGGTCTTTCACCTTGTAAAACGTGAATATCCACAGCCGGTTGATTATCGGCAGCCGTTGAGAAAACCTGTGACTTACTAGTTGGAATAGTGGTATTTCTTGGAATTAAGACAGTCATAACATTACCTAAAGTTTCAAGTCCTAAAGATAATGGGGTAACATCTAGCAAGACAATATCTTCAACTTCCCCAGTTAAGACACCACCTTGAATTGCAGCACCCATAGCAACTACTTCATCAGGGTTAACACTCTTATTTGGTTCTTGGCCTAATTCTTTTTTAACTAGTTCTTGAATATAAGGAATACGAGTAGAACCACCAACAAGAATTACTTTATCAATATCTTTATTAGTTAATTTTGCATCTTTTAAAGCTTTATGAACAGGCTCTAAAGTAGAATCGAATAAATCACGACATAAGTCTTCAAATTTGGCTTTAGACAAAGTTGTTTCAAAGTGAACTGGACCTTCATCATTTTGCGCAATAAATGGTAAACTAATAGAAGCATTAGTCATACCTGATAAATCTTTTTTAGCTTTTTCAGCAGCGTCTTTAATACGTTGCATAGCCATTTTATCTTTAGATAAATCTATACCATTTTCTTTTTTAAATTCACTTACTAAATA
>CANQBY010000137.1 GCA_947589695.1 uncultured Bacilli bacterium | reverse complement strand
GAGTGTAGTGTAAATCATTTCTCTTGCCTTTAGTGCAAAACCTTTTATCTAAGGGCAAGTTATATTTTTATTACTTTATATTGATAGGTTTTAATACCTATCTTTATTTTTACTCATAAAAAAACTAGCATTACTAGCTAACTTTCTTCTTAAAAACAAATACTTTACTTAAAACATAATTACTAACAGTTACAACTACTTGTGAAATCATTGTAACAATTACTACCCATAAATCACTATCTAATTTTAATAAGTTAATAAAGAACCACATTATAAACATATCCATTAATAAAGTAACAATTCTGCCACTTACAAAAGTCGTTATTTCTTTTAAATATTGTTTACTATTCGAATGAAATACAAAAATTCTATTTGTTATATAAGCAAAAGCAACCGCACATATCCAAGATATAATTACTGCTGCTTGTAACTGCATTTCTTTAGTTCGATCTAAAACTGTAAATAAAAGGCCAAATTTAACCGCTACACTTACTACTGTTGTCAGTACTCCTACAATTAAATAATTAATTATTTCTTCATATTTATGGTATAATTCTTCTAATTTTTTCATGTTCCACCTCTATTATTATTATACCCTAAAGAAGATTACTTGCAAATAAAAATTATTGATTTTTTGAATATTTATTATATAATATAAGTGGTGTTATAAATGGTAAAAAAATATAATCTATTTTATTATTTAACTTTTTTAATTATATATTTAGAGCTATTTACTAAAATTTTAATTTTTCGTAATTTTTCCAATTTTGGTTATACTTTAATTTTTAGTTTTTTCTATATATTTATTAGTTATATAATATGTCATTTATTTAAAGAAAAGGGTAATAAAGTTTTAACTTTTATCTTAACGATTATTTTATGTATTTATTATTCTTTTCATAATATTTTTTATAATTTATTTAGTAATATTTTTTCTTATAATACTTTAGGTTTAGCCGCTAATATTGGTGAATTTAAAGCCAATATTATGGAAGCTATAATTAGTAATATTCCTCTTATAATTCTAATATTTCTTCCTTTAATATTATTAATTGTGCTACGAAATAAATTAGAATTTAAAAGCCCGAAATATCCTTATTTCATTATCAATATATTTTTAGCAATTACCTTTTATTTTTTATCTTTAATAATCTTAAATATTAATAAAAATGATATTTATTCCGCTTATAATCTTTATTATAATATTAATAGTGAAATTAAAAGTGTGGAAAAATTTGGTATTTTAACATACACAAGATTAGATGTTAAAAGAGTAATCTTTGGTTTTGAAGAAAATTTACAAAAAGAAGAACCTGAAATACCTGACATAATGCTACCAGAAGAAGAACCTAAAGTAGTTACTTATAATGAACTTAATATTGATTTTGATACTTTAATTAATAATGAAAAAAATAATACTATTAAAGATATGTTAGAGTATTTTAAAAATACTAATCCCACTAATAAAAATAATTATACAGGTATGTTTAAAGATAAAAATTTAATCTTTTTACTAGCTGAAGGTTTTAATATGATTGCTGTATCGGAAGAGCTAACACCTACTCTTTATAAACTAACTCATGAGGGATTTGTTTTTAATAATTTTTATTCTCCGGTCTTTTTAAGTACCACAGGAGGGGAATTTCAAGCAACTACCGGTTTAATTCCCACACAAGAAACATTAGCTAGTTGGAAACGTAATAAACCCACCATTGGCTATGCCTTAGGTAATAGTTTTAAAGCTTTAGGTTATAACACTCAAAGTTATCATGACTGGACTTATAATTATTATAATCGTGATCGCACTATGCCTACTTTAGGTTTTGATGATTATATGGGTTGTGGTAGTGGCATTGAAAAAATGATGAGTTGTAAATGGCTTCCTAGTGATATTGATTTAATAAATACAACTTTACCTTTATATCAAGATTATGCCAAATTTGTTACTTACTATGTTACGGTTTCCGGTCATGCTCCTTATGCTTATAATTCTACGGGTAATTCCATTGCTTTAAAAAATAAATCTTATGTCCAAGATTTACCATATTCTAAAACAGTTTTAGCGTACCTTGCCACCCAAATAGAATTAGATCGGGCTTTAGAATCTTTAATAAATGGCTTAAAAGACGCTGGTATATTAGATGATACGGTAATCGCTTTGGTAGGAGACCATTATCCTTATACTCTAACTACCAGTGAAATAAACGAAATAAGTTCTTATGAACGGGACGAAATAATCGAAGTCAATCGTAGTAATTTTATCATTTGGAATAATACCATGAAAGAAGCTATTCCAATCGATAAAGTAGGCAGTCAAATAGACGTTTTACCAACTCTTCTTAATTTATTTGGCATTGATTATGATTCAAGACTTATCGTGGGTAAAGATATCTTAAGTGATGAAGCAGGTTTAGCCATATTCTCTAATCGTAGTTGGGTTTCTGATTATGGTACTTATAAAAATGGTCATTTTACTTTAAAAGAAGGCATAAATTTAGAAGATGAAAAAGAATATATTTCTTATATAAATAACTTAGTATCTAATCGTTTTACTTTAAGTAATAATATTATTAAATATAAAATGTATGATTATATTTTAAAATAATTGGTAAAAAGAGGGTTAATATTTTATCTCTATATTAATAAACTATAAATATGTACACAGGTATTACTTAGTACATTTATAGTTTTAATATCAATCTAATATTATATGTATTAACGATATTGAAAAGTAATATCTAAAAGAAAGCGTTATACTTTCTTTTTTTTAGTATAATTTATCTATGAATTTAATTTTATTTTTAGTATAATATTATTAGAGGCGAGATAATATGAATCCAGTTTTATTTAGTATCTTTGGTTTAGAAGTAAAATGGTATTCTTTTCTTATCTTAATAGGCATTATTATTGGGGTATTTTTAGTTATCAAAGAAGCTAAAAAATTTAAGATACCTGTTGATACTATCTTTGATATGTGTTTTTATGCGATTATTTTTGGCATAATTGGTGCCCGTATTTATTATGTTTTATTTAATATTTCTTATTATCGCTATAACTTATTAGAAATATTTGAAATATGGAATGGAGGTTTAGCCATTCATGGTGGGCTAATCGTTGGAGCTCTAACCATTTATTTATATTCTAAAAAACATCACTTAAATTTTCTGCGAATTTTAGATATTGCAGTTCCTTCGGTTATTATAGGTCAAGCTATAGGCAGATGGGGTAATTTCTTTAATAGTGAAGCTCATGGTTTTGCAACAACTTTAAGTGAACTACAAAAATTACATATTCCTAAGTTTATTATTCAAGGAATGCATATTGGTGGGGTGTATTATTTACCAACTTT
>CANQBY010000136.1 GCA_947589695.1 uncultured Bacilli bacterium | reverse complement strand
GGTCAAACTCTCGGGTTGTAATTTCGCCGAGAGTTTGACCTGGTTTCATAATATTTAAGTCATAATCGGGCTTAATGTTAAAAGTTTCTAGCACTTGATCTAACATTTCCCGGTGCTGAGCTGTAACACAAACAACGCATTCAATTTGGGAGTTTGATTTTAATTCTTGAATTAAGGGGGCCATTTTAATAGCTTCAGGTCTAGTTCCAAAAATAGTCATTACTTTAATCATTTTATAACCTCATATTGTATATTTATAGAATATTAAGCTTTTCTATAGTTTTGATTATATGGAGCTTATGAGTAAAAGTCAATATGGTTTTTTAAATTTTATTAAATTGGCTGTTTCTTCTTATTCCTTTTGCTTTTAAAATTATTTATAATATTTTTATTAGATAGATTTTGATTAATGTTAAAAAAGGATAGACCTAATAAAATTAAAGGAACAAATACAGGTATAAAATATCTGGGACTTACTTCAAGTAATAAATTAGCCATTGTAATGCCAATAATTAAAAGGGCATAAAATAAAATTATTTTATTATTATTATTTTTTCTATATATTATTATGGTTGTTAGGGATAAAACTAAACATAAAGCTATGAATAATATTGATAGATAATTTATTATTTGTTCAATAATTATTGGAGCATTGCTTATATGATTATAAAATAACGATCCAGTTAAACTATTTATATTGGATGTTAAGTGACGAAACTTTGTTATCATAAAAGAAGGTATTTGGAAACCTTTTTCTTTATAATTTTGTAAGGCTTTTTGGAACATCTCGTTATGAAATTCCATGGTTGATTTTTCAATTGTACTTGAATATTCGCCAAATTCATTACCTACAATAGTTGACCATTCGCCATTGCCAATTGAGCCAACATAAAAAGACCATCCTGGTGTACTTGTTGTTTCATATTCACTGACATAGCTTAGCAATGCTATATTGGTTTTATTTATAAGACTATAGGGAATTACTATAATAAGAAAACTTATTAATAATAAATACCATTTCTCTTTTTGGTAAAAGAATAAAACGAAAATATAATATATAATTATAGCAATTAAATATATTATCATAATAGGTCTAAATAAATTGCTAATACCCGCGATTATACCAGTAATTAAACTTAAAACAAGATATTTTTTGCTTTTATTAATATTTTTGATAAGTAATTCAAACATATAAATAGATATTAAAAACATTGTTTGGAAAATTATTATAGGAATACAAGTTACACACCAAGAATAATTAATAGGATTAAATAACCATACTAAGGTAGCAATTCTTCCTAATTCTTTATGATTTTGGTTAGCAAAAATTTTATAGATAATAAAACTTCCTAAATAATTGAAGAATATATTTGTTAAAACTACAATAAAATATTTTGTTGTGGTTAATTTCATTATTAAACCTAAAAACATTATATATCCATTTAAATGAGGAAATATGGCTATATACTTGGCATTACTAAATCTGAATGTTTGGGAAAAATTAATGGCATTATAATAAAATGTCGCATAATCACTCGTGGGCGTATTAAATTTTAAAAATGGTAATATAAAATAAAAGATTAGTGATATGGCAATTAATAGCCAAAATATTTTATTTAAATTAATAAGAGATTTATTTTTAATTATTATTACAAAAGTGGTAGCTATTAAAATTACAAATAAATATTTCAAATTTGAAGATATACCATGATTGGTAAAAATAAAAGATACAATTAGAAATATAGCAAATAGAGTGTATATAAATAAAAATGCTTTTTCAAAAAAGTTATATATTTTATTTTCTTTGGATAAATTTTCTTTCATAAAATGAAGCTCCTTTATTTTATTTTTTATAATTAATTATTTATGTTTATGGTTAGTTTTAATTTCTTTCTTGTCTTTATGATGTTTAAATAAAATATCGGTTTTTAATACTAAAAATAAAAGCATAATCATTAGAATAACATAAATAGCTATAGCAAGTTTATTATCCCCTAAAGTATAGAAGATGGAAACAGCTGAGAACAAAATATTAATAATATAAATAATTAAGATAGTTTTGCGAGTTCCAAAATTTAATTTTAAGAGTTGATGGTGAAAATGTTCTTTATCAGGTTTACCAATAGATTCGCCTTTTAATAATCTTCTTAAGATAGCAAAAATAGTATCAAATATTGGAATAGCCAAAATACATAATGGAACAACTAAAGAAGTAATGGTGGCTACTTTAAAACCTAAAAGCGAGATTACTGCAATCATAAAGCCTAAAAATAAACTACCAGAGTCGCCCATGAATATTTTCGCAGGTGGAAAATTATGGCCTAAGAAACCAATGGTAGAACCAAGCATAATTAAAGATAAAATAATATCTAATCCCCCAATTTTATTTAGGATAAAAGCAATGATAGCAATAGTTGCAAAATAAATAGTACTAATACCAGCCGCAAGACCATCTAAACCATCGATTAGATTTATCGCATTAGCAATGGCCACAATATAAATAATAGAAATAAGCATATTAAGATAATTGGGAAAATTAAAATTTAAACCTAAAAAAGTAATTTCGGTAAAATAAGTTTTTCCATACAAAACAACAATCGCCGCCGCGATAATTTGAACTAAAAATTTAGTACGAGCCCGAATTGATTTAATATCATCAATAAAGCCTAATAAAACAATAATAAAAGAACCTATTAAAATAGATAACATTTGAGTGGTAGGTTCGCCATAAAGCATATAACCAATTAGAAAAGCACCAAAAATTGCTAAACCGCCACATCTTGGCATAGGTATCTTATGAACTTTGCGTTCATTGGGTAAGTCAATAGCCCCAACATGATGGGCAATTCCTTTAGCTAAATAGGTTAAAAGAAAACTAGAAACGATTGTTACCAATAATATCAGATAGATAGAATAACCATTTACTTGTAAGTTCATATTATCACCTTCTATAAATATAATAACATATTCTTAGTTTAAAAAAAAGCTTTTATTTTATAAGCTCTTTCTAAGTTTTTTTATTTTAAAAATAAATTTAACATTATTATTATAAAATCTTTTTAATCTTTTAGGTTCTTTGATAATGCGATATAACCATTCTAAATTAAGTTTTTGAAATATTTTAGGGGCCCGTTTTTTAGAACCACTTAAAACATCAAAGGAACCACCAACACCAACAAAAACACCTTTTTTAAATTTAGCTAAATGTTTATAAATTAAATTTTCTTGATTGGGAATACCTAAAGCTACTAAACAAATATCAGGATTAAGTTTCGCTAAATCGTCAAAGAAAGCATCTTTATTTTCAGTATAGCCATTTTCAGTTTTAACTATATTTATATGGGGATAGTTTTCATTTAAAACTTTCGTTA
>CANQBY010000135.1 GCA_947589695.1 uncultured Bacilli bacterium | reverse complement strand
GACTAATAACAGCCGATGAAGTATTACTAGCAGGAGGTTTCTATGGAAGTGCAAACTCAAGTTATTATTTGTATACTAAGCAAGATTACTGGACAATGTCTCCGTATTACTTTAATGGTAGTAACGGTTATGCTCGCGTGTTCATTGTGCTTGATAATGGCCTCCTCGACTGGAGCATCGTGCACTACACTTATGGTGTGCGCCCAGTAATAAATCTCAAGGCTAATACAACCTTTAGTGGAGGAAGTGGAAGTTCAAGTGATCCATTTGTAGTAAACTAATTAATATTCTTGCCTTTAGTGCGAAACCTTTTATCTAAGGGCAAGTTATATTTTTATTACTTTATATTGATAGGTTTCCTAAGAAATCTATCTTTTCTGTTGCATAATTTTTTTAAATTATTTTACACTATAAATAAAGTAGGAATTAATATGACAAAAAGAAAAATGTTTGGTTTGTTCTTAGTATTTATCTCTTTAATATTTTTGATTATATCTTTTGGTTATTTAATATCTTGGTATCAAGATAGTAGGGAATCTAAAGCTATAATGGATAGTTTAAGACTTACTCCTAAAAAAGAAATAAGTAATTCTGATCTTCCAGAATTTTTATATAATCCTCCCGCGGATTTAAACGATATTTATTATAAATATCTTGCTGTTCCTTTCTTAAGTGTTGATTTTACTGAACTACTAAAACAAAATAGTGATACTATTGGTTGGCTAAACGTGGAGGGGACTTCTATCGATAGTGTCTTCGTAAAAACTACGAATAACACCTATTATTTAGATCACTCTTTTAATAAAAAATCTAATCAAGCGGGCTGGATATTCTCGGATTATCGTAATGATTTTGATACTTTAAATGATAATACCATTATTTATGGTCATCGAAGACTTGATGGGGCGATGTTTGGTCCATTAATAAATGTTTTAAAAGAAAGTTGGTTAAATAATCCTGATAATCATATTATAAAAATTTCCACTTTAAATAATAATTATATTTTTGAGGTAGTAAGCGTCTATACCATTTCTAAAGAAAGCTATTATATTACTAGTAACTTTGCCTTAAATAGTAGCTTTACTGAATTTTTAAATACCATCCAAAAAAGAAGCATTCATGATTTTTCTGCTTCTTTAAATGCCCAAGATAAAATTTTAACTTTATCTACTTGTTATGATAATAATGGTAAACGACTTGTTTTACACGCGAAACTCATTAAAAAAGAAACACGTTAATGTTTCTTGCTTGTTATTGTAAGTTCTCTTAAACCAAAACCTAAAGTTATTAATCCTAATAGACCAACAACTCCAAAGACTAAAAACATATCTCCTGTTTCTGGGTTTTCCATATCAAAAATCTCTTCGATTTCTGCTACTAATAATTCATCGCCAGCTTTAAAAGTAACGTCTTTACCATCAACTACAACTCTGGCTCTTTCTGTATCATCTGGAACCCACATAGTTGGTTTATTATCACTTTCGGTAGAATTTACGATATCAGTATCTTTATCCATTTCTAAGTATGGAGTTTCACTGACACCTACACCTTTACCTAGTTCCATGCCCCCAAAACCATTGCCGGATAAATCGATCTTTCCTTCTAGTTTTAGTCTGCCACCATTTACAAGTAATCCTGCATTTCCATTCGTAAGTTTAATATCTTTAATGGTTACTTCGCATTTATATACTTGTAAAACATAGATACTATCCCATACCGTATTATCGCTTCCTCCTTTAAAGGTACCAGCATATTTAATTGTATGGTTAGCCCCATCTATACTAAGGTCTCTAGTAATATTGATTTTCTCATGTGTTTCAATGTCTTCACTTAACACAATTAGATCAATGTCTTCATTTTTAATCGCGGCTTTTAAAGTCTCTTCATTATAAACTGTGGCACTTTCTAAAGCTTGCACTTTTAAAAATGGAATCATTGCTAAAACCATTAATATTACGACTAATATTCCCGTATGTTTCTTAATCATGGTTATTCTCCTTTCTACTTTTATTTTGGCCTAAATCGCTATCTTTTATACTTATATGTCGAAAAATGTCGGATAATTTCTTGCAATAATTAATCAACTAATATATAATTTAATGGCAGGAGGTTTTTATGAAAAGTGATTTAGAACTACAATTTTTATCTGATCAAATTCAAAATTGTTTTAATGAGTTATTTAGAGTAATTTACAATGAAAGTGAGGATTTTCTTAAAGCTATTTGCCAACTTAGTATTTATTTAATAAGTGATAAGAATAATTATGATTATATTCTTAAAAAGTATAATATTAAGTCTAAAGAAATATTAATTAGAATGTTTATTTCTAATTTTTTAGAAATTACCTATTATCGCCGAAAAAACAATATTCCTCTCGATAAAGAAAGATTGGGTTTATTAAATACTATTGAAAATTTACCATCTTTAGAAAATCGCCCTATATTAAGTTTTATAAGTTTCAATCCTAAACAATTTGTTATTATGATTAATGATGTTTTATTATATTTTTGGCATTTATCTCCCATGTATTCTTATAATGCCACCCAAAGTATTATTAAGGATGGTTTTTCTAAAAAATTATATGAAATATATCCTGTCGCATTTAATGAACATTTATTAACCTTAAATGATACATATAGTAAAAAAGAGTGGTTATTATTCACTTTTTACGAAGTTCTTATAAATGAAACTGAAAAAATAGAGTTTTCCCAAGGTGGTTTTCCCACCCCTAGTGCGGGATATATTCAAAAATTAACCAATATCTTAAAAGAATATAATGGTCATAATCCTAGTCTTCCTAATATTCATAAAGCTATTCTTGATAATTTTCAATTAAGAACTGACATCCTAAATAATAATGAAGCCAAACTATTATTATTAGAAATTATAATTTCCCTAATTAAATTAAAAGAAATTAATAACTTACCTTTAGAGATAGACGAGAAGCTAATCCTAAGTACTTTATTAAAACAATCACCTTCTTATTATGATAAAAATAATCAAACCCTTATTTCCATTTTAATTAATAATTTTAGTTATTTCTCTTATGAAGAGATACTTGAAGATAAATTAAATAATAATTGGAAAATGAGTTAAATTTGTCTTGTATGTAAGAATTTATCCAACTGAAAATAAAACTCAAAAATTATAATTTTAATAAGAAATATTTAGCTTATCCAAGTGTTTTAGAATAAATAAATTTTTAAAGCTACCAAGATATTACTTTATCTTGAACCAAGAATATAAATTTGTTAAAAGTTTATTGGATATACTTAATTAGCGTTAGGTGCACTCCTTTGCCAATTCTGTCAAAGGAGGTGATATTTATGACAAAAAGAGAATTAGCTCTATTTATTATAATAATCCTCCTATTTATTCTAGTATTTGTAATACTATTT
>CANQBY010000134.1 GCA_947589695.1 uncultured Bacilli bacterium | reverse complement strand
TCTTAATAATTGGGCGTACTTTTTATCAATTTATCCCTTATAAATACTAGGTTTATTCAAAACTGTCCGTAGCTAAGAATTACATATGGATTATCAATCGTTCCTGCAGTTTCAGCTGTTTTATATGATATTGATATCTCTTCTTTAAGGTTTATTACTGGACGCACTCCAGGAGTAGTGTGATCCATGTTTATTATGTTGCTGTAGCCGATGACGGGTATAACATAATTGTAACCTAGGGAAACTGGAGACATCGTCCAATAGTATTCTCCAGTGTATAACCAGTTATTAGTCCCTGCTCCAAAAGAATGTCCTCCTGCATACATTGCTTCGTCGATTGTAATTAGACCTACCGGTTTTTCTAGCTTTCCATTCCCTTCCCCGCTTTCATTAGTTAATGTAAATAAATCCTGAGATTTTTGGGCACATTTAAAGGTTGGCTGTTTTGTAACAATTTCTCTTATTCGAGGCCCATAAGTAGTTGCAATTTTGCCATATCCGTGACTTTGAATATCTACCTTTGAACTAGCAGTGGCTCCATCATATGGTTGCCTATCATTGCAGAATCCTATTGCTCCATCTATTTTTCCTAATAAACTATTTAAATTAGTAGTATCCCACCATTTTTCTAATTCTGTAAGTATATCACTTTTTACTTCGTTTTTATGAGCTTCTTCATAATTTTGGGTTGGAGTTTGTGCTGAACCATACATAAACCCAAAATATTTATTATCAGAAGAAGAAGGATTATATCTTAAACTATTAACCGCATTTTTTCCATTACCATTTCCTAAACTTCCTGGTTCGCCAGCATAAATTAATCGTATGCTTCCATTTCCGTTTATTCGGATGATTCGCCATAATATATCTTTGCCTCCTGTTGTTTGGCCGAATTTTACCCAGTTATTATTTACACTTCCTCTAAAATAATAACTTGTCCCATAATCATCGGTGGCTTCAAATATTCCATTTTCATCTTTTATGTCACAAGTTGTTGAACATGCTGTTCCTTTAAAACTTTTGGCTGATCCTTGACTATCCTGATTTAATTTAGTTAAAGTTCTATATGGTATGCTTAGTTTAAAATATATATAACATTTTGTTCCTTTTTTTGAGTATTTTAAGCTTAATATTCCTTTTTCATAATTTAATCCATATATCTTATCTTCATTATTCGGTTCTTCACAATAACTTTTATTATCAATTATGTATCCAGGTGAAGGTATTTCATCTACTGGTTGATAATCACTTTCTTCATCATCTTTTTTAAACATGGCGATGATATTTAAGTCTGCGCTTTCATAACTTATCGTTCCGCTTGCTAATTTGACACTATCAATAGATTTATATTTCACATAACTAAATATCGAATTGATTATAATAATAAGTAGAACACCCACTATTAAGCCATATAAAAATTTTTTATTTCCCCTGTCAATATTTAATTTCTCATATTTCATATTTTTATTACTCCTCTCTTAGAATTTTCTATTATGTTCTTCTTTTCTTTAATAAGATATGATTATTATATAATAGAAATTATTTATTGAGGCATATTTGTCTCATAATATAATAATAGAATATCATATTGGGACAAATTTGTCAAGGTTGTAATGGGGCATATTTGGTATTATTGAATAGAGGCGATTATATGCTTAAAGAATATAGATTAAGAAAAAATATAAGTCAAGAGAAATTAGAAATCATGACAGATTTAGATAGGAAAACGATTTTTAGGATTGAAAATGATCTAAACGTTCCCCAGTTAGATACTTTTGCTAAATTAGTAGAAGCTTTAGAATTGACGGATGAAGAAATTTTAGCAGAAATTAAAAAAATAATTAAAAAAGAAAAACATAAATAAGTACTAATTAAATCTATTTTTAATAATAGATTTTTTATTATGGTCTAATTTTGCACAAAATTTTATAATTGAAAAATAAAGATAGGCCTAAGCCTATCAATATAAAGTAATAAAATATACTTGCCTTTAGATAAAAGGTTCGCACTAAAGGCAAGATTATTAATTAGTAGCTACTACAAATGGATCATCAACAGATCCTGTTCCTCCACTGAAGGTTATATTAGCTTTGAGATTTATAACAGGTCGGACGCCATAATTGCTACCCACGCCATTTCTAGAGAGATATTCATTACTACTTACCTCAAACACACTTGCACCACCAATATAGTAAGCTGGAGACATCGTCCAATAATCATGGTTTGTGTATAAATAATAACTTGAGTTAGTCACTCCATAGTATCCTCCAGCTAATACTACTTCATCGGCTGTTATGAGACCTATTGGATAAGGTAAGATTCCATTTCCTTTACTGGCTCCTTCTTTAGTAAATAAGTCTCTAGCATATGCTGTATCATCTACTGCAACACTTATCTCCTGCTCATCTGCTGTTTTTGCGCTTACTCCACATTTTAGGGTTGGTAATTGTTCTTGTCTATTTCTTGATTTCTTCACAACTCTACCATATGCTGCATAACTTGTTGCTATTGTTCCTATTCCTGTTCCGTTAAAACTTGAGGCTACTCCTGTTACCACTTGCCTATCATTACAAAATCCGGCATTTTGGTCAATATATTGCTCATAATTTGTCAAATTGTTTTCATACCAGGCTTTTAATGACTTTGCTACTGTACTTGGATTATTTGCTAAACTTGTATGTGTTTCTTCATAAGTTTCTCCATTTTCTTTGCCATAATAAAATCCTTCATATGTATTATCATTAGATATATTATTAAATGATACTTTCAATTCAGCATTTGTTTTTTCACCTGTTGTATCTTTACATGATTCTCCTTCACATTGAAATATAATTCTAATTGTTCCATCGCCATTGATTCTAATTATTCTCCATCTATTTCCAGCAAATTGGACCCAGTTATTATTGGCTTTGCCTCTAAAGAAATAACTGGTTCCATCATTATCTTCAGCTTTATATAATGTATTTCCATTATCTTCTGTATCTATTCCTGTTACCTTTAAAATTCCTGTGACGTTATCTTTTTCAAAGTTTGTTCCACTTTCGGCTGTAGTAAAGTCATTAAATAAGTTTGCTAAAGTTTTAGCTGATAAATTTATAAAATATAAATAACACTTTGTTCCTTTTTTGGAATATTTTAAACTTAATATACCGTTTTCATAATTTAAAATATTTTTCATTTTTTGCTCATTTCCCGGTTCTTTGCAATAACTCATATTATTATCTATTGTATATCCACTTGTTGGTATTGTATCTACTGGTTCATATTCTGAATTATCATCATCTTTTTTGTACATAGCTATGATGTTTAAATCAGCACTGGAGTAAGTAATTGTTCCACTAGCTAACTTCACACTATCGATGGATTTATATTTGGCATAACTCATAAAGAAATTAAATATTATCAGAAGTATAGCACACGTTATAAAACCATATAAAA
>CANQBY010000133.1 GCA_947589695.1 uncultured Bacilli bacterium | reverse complement strand
AGTATCACACTAGTCAACCCCTTTTTATTCTTTTTGAAGCTGTCTTCAGGGGGCAGCTTCATTTTTTGTGTTTAAAAAAGTATTAGCCACCTAATACTTTTTTTAATGCTTCTTTAGATAAAGGTTTAGCCAGATACCCATTAAAACCTAAACCTAAATATTTTTCTTTTGCCCCATTTACTGCATCACCTGTTAAAGTAATAACTGGAGTCTTAAATCCTTCTATTTCTTTTAATTTTTTAAAAGTTTCTATTCCATCCATCTCAGGCATCATAATATCCATAAAAATATAATCATAATGATTCCTTTTCACTTTTTCTAAGCATTCTTTCCCACTTAAAACTGTTTCGACCTCTAAACCTAAAGTTTCCATTATTTTTGCTTCTACTTTTAAATTAATGGCACTATCATCCACGATTAATACTTTCATTTTTCCTCAATTCTTTCTTGTTTTAATTTTACTGTAAATTTCGTACCTTCCTTAAGTTTACTTTCTACTTCTATTTCTCCATTTAATTCTTCCACTAATCTTTTGGTTAAAGAAAGACCTAAACCTAAACCCGGAATACTTGAATTAACTAATTCTTCTTCTCTAACAAATTCTTTAAATAAATTACTTTTTAACTCATCATCCATTCCTCTACCTGTATCTATTACTTCTATTTTTAAATCATAATTCTTTCCAACATATTTACCCGTCCCTTTAACTATAATTTTTCCTTTATCTGTATATTTAATCGCATTATCAATTAAATTAATTAAAATTCTCCGTATTTTTGATGCATCTCCCCCTAAATATTTTGGTAAAGTATTTATTTTTAATTCCATAATTAATTTTTTATCTTCTAATTTATATTTATATAAATTAATAACTCCTAAAAATAATTCTTTAACATTATATTTTTCTTTTACAACTTCAATCTTATCCTCTAAATTAGTTATTTCTAAGATATTATTAACCATATTAAGTAAAGTATCACTAGCTTTTATTACTTCTTTTGAATTTTCTCTTATTTCCTCTAAATTATCACTCATTAAATTAAGTTCACTAAAACCCCTAATCGCATTTAAAGGTGTTCTAACTTCATGACTCATACTTGCCAAAAAATCATTTTTCACTTTGTTAGATTTCTCCATATCTAAAATAGCTAAATTAAGTTTATTAACCATTTTTGTATCTGGATTTTCAATTGTAAAATACATAATTAAAGATATAAGTGATATTATATTTGAAGTCATATTTACATAAGGATCCATTGCTCTTATAACTAAAGCTAAAATCATCATCACAATTAATATTATAAGAGGTATATACTTTCTTTTATTTTGTAATTCCCTATAATTAATTAAACTAACTAATATCATCAAAAATATATAAAAAGCACACCCTACATATAATATATTAGCAGCCATCCCATATGAATTAGAAACATTTCTTTCCGTTAAATAAACTAAATCTATTTTAGCAAATATAATCATTAAACTTAATATTAAGTTAATAATTAAAACTATATATTTTAATAGTTTAAACTGTTCTTTATTTTTATTATAAACTAAATACGAAAAATATAAAAATAATATTGAAATCCATATAATATAAATAATATATAAAATTTTATTAGCTATAGCAAAATATATCTCTGTCTTAGTATTAAAATATAAATGCACAAAAAAAGTTAAGAAAGTAGTTGCTATACTTTCTATTAAACCTACCTTAATTAATAAAGAATAAATCTTGGTTTCAATATTTAAAGTATTTTTCTTTGTAAAAAAGATAATTACTACTAGTAAAGAAATAACTAAAGAACATATAGGTAAATACATATTAAAATATTCACTTATCATGTTACCACCTCTTTACTATATTAAAATTATATCTTAAATTTTTTTAATTGTAAATGTGCTTTTCTTTTATTCGCTCTAATTTTTGAACTTCTAAAGTAGGTAATAACTCCCCTGCTTCATTATATAAAATATCATTAATATGATTAAATACATAGCATTCTTTATTATAACCATATATCTCTTTTCGTTCGGAATCAATAGCAACTTCTATAACTTTCCATCCCTTAATTCGAGATTCCACATAATTTATATATTCTTTATTTGTAATATTTGTTCTTGAATATATTCCTTTTTCTTCTATTAATTTATATCTAACACTTGCCCAAGCTTTTGATAATTCTTCTTTTTTTACGTTGATATCATCATCTAGATTAACATAAATTGGTTCCGCAAAATGAACATGACAACTTACAACATTATTTATTCCCTCATTTGTTGGATCATAAGTATATTCTTGAATCATAGGAATAATTGGTACTTCCATTTTTCTAGCCATATCAAATATTCCATTATGAAATGGTAAATGCAGTTTATTAGGAGAACAATTCCAAGTTGCTTCCGGAAAAACAACTACACTTTTTCCCTGAGCTAGAATACTCATCATATCTAACTTTGCATTAAACCTAGAATCTTTTCGATCTCTATCAACATAAATAATTCCATTAGCACTCATAAGCATTTTAAATAATTTTGTCACATTACTTGTATTTAAAATTATGCTGTGATCTAAAACACTTAACACTACATTAAAATGATCATGAAAATCTTGATGGGTTGATGCATAAATAACAGGACCCAAAACTATATTCTCCCTACCAGTAATTATTAAATCATACCCTTTTATTTTATCTATAATAAATCGTACATATTTATTAATTAATTCTTGAAAATTATAATTTTTAATTTTTAAATTACTTAAATAATTTTGTAAATTTAAATAATATTCTCTTTTTTCCTCTAAAGATAATTTACTTTCTTCATCATAATTTAAGATTTTAAAATTCATATTTTCACCCCAAACAAGTACTTCATATTATAACACATCCAAAAACAAAAGCAAATTAAAAGTTAATATAATAGATTACTAAACATAACTTATTTTTTAAAATAATTAAAAGAAGATATCTTAAAGATACCTCCATAAAAGAGTTGTTAATTAGTAGTTATATTTCAAATAATCTTATAGATTATAACCTAATTTCTCTAATTCCATAATTGCTATTGCCGATAAATCTTCTTTTGTTAATTTTTCTATTTCAAAAAATTCTGCTCCTAAAGAATCATCGTTTATTTCGTTAACTTCCATTTCTTGTTTTACTTCATTATTAAAATCTATTACTTTATAAAATACTCCTGTATGATGTGCTTTTATCATTTCTTCTTTCCAAAGCCATTCAAATGCCACCGAATCAACATCAAATAATTCAGCATTAATTACTTCAATTCCAACTTCCTCTTGAAGCTCTCTTTTTAATGCTTCAATTGGTCTTTCACAAAATTCTATAGTTCCACCTGGTAAATCTAATTTTCCATCATATGGCCCACCATTTTTATGAATTAACAAAATTTTATTATCTTTTATTACTAAACCGTAGG
>CANQBY010000132.1 GCA_947589695.1 uncultured Bacilli bacterium | reverse complement strand
GCTAAAGTTGGTCGGGCAGTCGTAATGATTAAGCCAGCTAAAAAAGGTACTGGAGTTATTGCCGGTGGTGCAGCAAGAGCCGTGTTAGAACTTGCAGGTGTTAAAGATATCGTTTCTAAATCACTTGGTTCTAATACAAAAATAAATGTTGCTAAAGCAACTCTTGAAGCATTAAAATCGCAAAAAAGTCCAGCTAAAGTAGCAGCTTTACGTGGTAAGAATGTGGAGGAATTATAATATGAAGTTAGAGTCATTACCAGCGTCTAATGAAACTAAGGCGCGTAAAAGAGTTGGTCGTGGTCCAGGAAGTGGCATGGGTAAAACCGCTACGCGAGGCGAAAACGGTCAAAAGTCTAGAAGTGGAGCAAGTATTAGTGCTTGGTTCCAAGGTGGACAAACTCCAATTTATAGAAGAATACCAAAAAGAGGATTCAACAATAAACGTTTTGCAACAAAATTTGCAGTAATAAATCTTAGTGATTTAGAGAAACATTTTAATGATGGAGATATTGTTACTCCAGAAGTATTAAAAGAAAAAGGAATAATTAAGAAACAACTTAGTGGTATTAAAGTACTAGCTAATGGAGAATTAACTAAAAAATTAACAGTTAAGGCTCAAAGGTTTTCATCTCTTTCTGTTACAAAAATAGAAAAAGCTGGCGGTAAAGCTGAGGTGATCTAGATGTTAAAAGGGATTGCCAAAATATTTAGTAAGTCTAATAAAGATTTAAGAAAAAGAATTTATTTTACATTATTTTGTTTAGGATTTTTTGCACTAGGTTCAGGGATTACAATTCCTTGGGCAAAATATATAACTAGTGAATTAGGATTTTTAGAAATATTCAATTTAATGAGTGGTAATGGTTTAAGAAGCTTTTCAATATTTGGTCTAGGTGTTAGTCCATATATTACAGCAAGTATCATTACACAATTATTACAAATGGATATTATTCCTTATTTTAAAGAATTAAAAGAACAGGGTTATGTGGGAAGACAAAAAATAAATAAAATTACTAGATATTTAGGTATTATAATTGCCTTTGTTCAAGCATATGCCATAAGCGTGTTTACCTTAGGGGAAACTGATGTTATGACAGTGCTTAAAATAAGTTTAGTAATGACAGCAGGTACAGCATTCTTACTTTGGATGGGTGATGAGATTACTCGTAAAGGAATTGGGAATGGGCAATCATTATTAATCATGGCTGGTATTACAATGAGTATGCCTAATGTATTTAAAGGAGCTTATACAGCTTTCTTAAAAGGATCAATGGAAACAGGGTTAGGTATTACTTTATTCTTATTATTTATTTTAGTTTATATTTTAATTATTGTAGGTATTATATGGGTACAACTGGCTGAAAGAAGAATTCCAATTCAATATTCAAATAGAACAACTAGTGCATATGGAGCTCAACAATCTTTCTTACCTATTAAGATTAATAGTGCGGGAGTTATCCCTGTAATATTTGCTTCAATATTTACGACGATACCAGCAACTATTGTTCAACTTACAAAAAATGAAGCAGCAATAAATTTTGTTAATAATTATATAGTTTATACTTCCCCAACAGGATTATTACTTTATGTAGTATTAATATTTGTATTTGGATATTTCTATACATTCTTAAGTATGAATCCTGATGAAATGAGTAAGAACTTAAATAAAAATGGTGGTTATATACCGGGTGTTAGACCAGGAGAAGAAACAAGTAAATATATTGGTAAATCTTTATCAAGATTAACATTTATTGGTTCTATCTTCTTAGTTATTCTAGCAGCTCTTCCAGTTATTATTTCAGCATTTACAGATTTACCTAGTAGTGTTACAATTGGAGGAACAGGTATATTAATCGTTGTTGGAGTTGCTATAGAAACTTATAAACAAATTGAAAGTAGCTTAACAGCAAGAAGTTATGCAGCACGCAAGAAGAGGTTTAGATAAGATGCGGAATATCATATTTATCGCTCCTCCGGCGGCTGGTAAGGGAACTATAAGTGACGTATTAGTTAAGAATTATAACTATGAACATATAAGTACGGGTGATTTACTGCGCGAAGAAATTAAAAGTGGTTCAGATTTAGGTAAAGAACTTGATAAAATTATTAGTCAAGGAAAATTAGTTAATGATGAATTTATGATTAATTTAATGGAAAATAAAATAAATTCTTTAGAAAGCAATAAACCATTTATTTTAGATGGTTTTCCAAGAACTTTAGAACAAGCTAAAAAATTAGATGAAATGTTAGTAACTAATAAGATTACTAACAATATCGTAGTTTATTTAAGTATAAGTCTAGAGGAAGCTTTAAAAAGAGTGATGGGCCGAGTAATTTGTCCAAAGTGTAAAAGAAGTTATAATATAAATAATGAAGGATTAAAACCTAAAGTAGATAATCTTTGTGATGATTGTAAGATTGAACTTGAACATCGAAGTGATGATAACGCGGAAACATTTAAAACAAGATTTCAAAGTTATCAAGAAAATACAAGTCCAATTATAAATTATTATGAAGATAAAGGGTTATTAATTACAATAGATGCGATGAGTGGATTAGATAATATGACAATTAGCATCTTAAATGAGGCGAAAAATGATTAGTATTAAAAGTGAAAGAGAAATAAAATTAATGCGAGAAGCCGGTATTTTGAATTATAAAACGCATGAAGAAGTAAAAAAACATTTAAAAGCGGGAATAACAACAAAAGAACTGGATAAAATTGCATATAACTTTATTTCTTCACATAATGCTAAACCATCTTTTCTAAATTATGAAGGTTATCCAGCGAGTATTTGTGTTTCAATTAATGATGAAGTAGTACATGGTATTCCGGGTAAACGCATAATTCAAAATGGAGATGTTGTATCAATTGATATTGGGGTAGAAAAACATGGATATCATAGTGATGCAGCAAGAACTTACATTGTGGGAGAAGCTCCAAAGGAAGTCCAAGATTTAGTTAAAAATACAGAACAAGCTTTAATGGTGGGAATCAGTAAAGTTAGGGAAGGGGCTAAAATTGGCGATATTGGAGCAGCCATAGAAAAATATGCCCATGATCATGGTTTATCAGTAGTTGAAGAACTAGTAGGACATGGAGTGGGGACAGATATCCATGAGGATCCCGATGTTCCTAATTATGGAAAAGAGGGAACAGGTGTTACCCTTAAAGCAGGTATGGTAATAGCAATAGAGCCAATGCTTAATTTAGGGGATAAAGATATCTATATGCTGGATGATGATTGGACAATATGTACGGATGATGAAATGCCTAGTGCGCATTTTGAACATACCGTAGTAGTGACAAAAGATGGGTGTAAAATTTTAACAGGAGAAATTTGCGATGGCGAAGAATAAGAATAAAAATAATGTTAATCAAAATAAAGAAGAGAAAATAGAAGTAGAAGGAAAAGTAGTCGAAGTCCTTAAAGGGAGCGATTACTTAGTAGAGCTACCTAATGGTTTTACTGTAAAAG
>CANQBY010000131.1 GCA_947589695.1 uncultured Bacilli bacterium | reverse complement strand
TGTGAAGGTATTGATCAAACTCGGGGTTGGTTCTATACCTTAATGGTTATTTCCGTTTTCCTAAAAGGTTGTAGTCCTTTTAAAAATGTTTTAGTAAATGATTTGTTACTTGATGCGGAAGGCAAAAAAATGAGTAAGAGTCGGGGTAATATTGTGGAACCATTTACCACTATAAAAGAATATGGTGCTGATACTGTTCGTTTTTATCTTCCTTATGTTTCACCGGTATGGACCCCTCTTAAATTTGATCTTGAAGGTTTAAAAGAAGTTTATTCTAAATTCTTTAATCCATTGCGTAATGCTTATAGTTTCTTTGTGATGTATGCGAATGTCGATGGAATTGATACCGATTTATGTCAAGTTCCTTATAACGAAAGAGAAGAAATCGATAAGTGGTTATTATCCAAATATAATAATTTAGTTAAAAATGTCACCATGTCTTTTGAAGAATATGACTTAAATAAAGTAGTAAGATTACTAACTAATTTTGTTTCTGATGATTTATCTAACTGGTATATTAGACGTAATCGTAATCGTTTCTGGGGTAGTGAACTTGATTTATCTAAAAAAGCGGTTTATATAACTACTTATGAAGTCTTGCTTGGCCTATCTAAATTATGTGCGCCAATTATTCCTTTCTTAAGTGAAGAAATATATCGTAATCTAACCGGTAATGAATCTGTCCATCTCGAGGATTATCCTGAAGTTAATTCTTCATTAATTAACGAAAAATTAGAAACCAAAATGGATTTAGTTCGTTCCTTAATAAGTATTGGTCGGATGATTAGAGAAGAAGCTAAAATCAAAGTTAGACAACCTTTAAGTGAAGCTTTAATCGCGGGCGAAAATAAAGAAATTTTAAATGATTTAACCGATTTAATTAAAGAAGAATTAAATGTTAAAGAAATAGTTTTCGCAGAAGCCTTAAGTGCTTATATGAACTTTACGGTTAAACCAAACTTTAAGGTAGTAGGTAAAATATTTGGACCTCAAATTAAAGATTTTAGTGCTAAGCTAGAAAACTTATCTAATGCGGATATTACGAAATTAAATAATGGGGAAAGTCTTACTATGGATATTAATGGTACATCTTATGAAATCACCAAAGAAATGGTTGATATTCGTATTAGTGCTAAAGAAGGCTTTAATGTCGGTATGGAAAATAATAACTTTATCATATTAAATACCGAACTAACTAAAGAATTAATTTTAGAAGGTCTTGCTCGAGAATTTGTTTCTAAAGTTCAAAATATGCGTAAAAATGCTGATTATAATGTTAGTGATCGTATATATATTAGTTATAATGGTGATGATGATATCAAAGAAATGTTATCCGAGTTTAAAGATTATGTTCAAAATGAAGTTTTAGCTTTAGAGATAACTTATAAAGAAGAAATTAGTAATCAAATAGATATTAATGGTCATGTTGTTAATATCGAAATAAAGAGAGCCTAAAATGTGCTCTTTTTATCGTTATAATATTGGGGGTTATCTTCTATATCTTGGTGAAGAAAATAATTATTTAACCTATATTAGTCTTAATCCTCTTCCTAAAAATTATATGGAAAAAGAAACACCATTTCTAAAAAAAGTTAAAACTGAATTAGAAGAATATTTTAAAAAAGAACGAACCACTTTTGATTTACCCGTTAAATTGGAGGGTACTGCTTTTCAAAAGAAGGTTTGGAGGTGTATGCAAACAATTTCTTATGGTACTACACTATCTTATCAAGAATTAGCCGTAAAATCTGGTCATCCGAAAGCTTGCCGGGCCGTTGGAAATGTATGTCATAATAATAAGATTTTAATTGTTGTTCCTTGCCACCGGGTTGTTGCCAAAAATCATTTGGGTGGGTTTGGTTGTGATATATCGCTTAAAATTAAACTTTTAAGTCTTGAAGGTTCTTTAAAATAAATAGGTTTCTATTATGAAGCCTTTTTCTTTTGCCACATATCCTATACTAGGAAGTGATACCTTGAAATCCTTTTTCAATATTCTAGCTTATCTTCTTGGGGGTTTTGATAAAAATTTTATTGTCTTCTTAATTGTTTTATTAATCGATTTTCTAACTAATATTAGTTATTATATTTATGAAAAAAAGTATCGTAAAATCTTAAGTTCCAAGAATTTTCTTAAAGTATTAGGCTATTTTCTAGTCTTAGCCTTTGCTAATGTCATTGATAAAATCTTAGTTAAAGAAAGTATGATGCGTCAAATGCTTATTTATTTTTTTATTGCTAGCATGGGTATGTCCATTATGGAACTTTGGGTTAAAATGGGTATCCCACTTCCTCATAAAATTTTCGGCGTCTTAAAAGAATTAAAGGAGGAAGAAGATGGCGAAGAAACTCTTAGTGAAAAATCCGATTCTAAAGAGGGGAGTTCACTATCTAACCAGTGATTATAAAACTCGTAATGAAAATCGTAAAGCCCACAATGGTATGGATTTTGTCGGTTCCGTAAAACAAGATTCGATTATTGCTATCGAAGAGGGAACTGTAAATTATGTGGGCTTTGATAAAGGTGGCGGTGGTAATTGGATTAGTATTAAAACTAATGGCTTTGAACATCGATATTTTCATTTAGCTAATAATACCACTAAAGTTAAAGTAGGTGATTTAGTAAAAAAAGGGGATGTTATCGCCACCATGGGAGAAACTGGCAATGCGACCGGTTATAATGTCCACTTTGCCGTTTATAAAAATGGTTATATTGATCCGCTTCCCTTTTTAATGAATGATGATCCTTTTGAAATACATAGTTGTGCTGTAGAAGATGATGATTTTACCACTTTTGTTAAAAGCCTTCAAGCTTTAATCGGAGTTGATGTTGATGGTATCCCAGGTCCAATAACTCTAAGTAAAACCATTACTATTTCCCGAACTACTAATAATAGACATCCTCTAGTTAAAGTAATCCAAACTTATTTAAAAAGTTTAGGTTATGATTTAGGAAGTTATGGCCTTGATGGCGTCTTTGGGCCTGATATGGAAAAAATAATTAAAAATTATCAAAAAAATGTAGTCGGTCTAACTGGTAATTTAGTTGATGGTATTATAACTGCTCAAAAATATACTTGGAAATCTCTTCTTAAACTATCTTAAAATAACACTTTTAAGGAATAATAAGTAAATTATTGTTCCTTTTTTTATTGCTTTTTTTGTTGTTTTATTAATTATTTTTGCATTTTACGAACAAATTGGCAGATGTAATCGACACCCTTCGACATTTTTCGACAATGAGATGTGGTATAGTAGAAACATTTCTTTTATTTATGTAAAAGAAATTAGAAAGGAGGTTTCCTATGTTTACGAAAACTAAAAAGTTTGTTAGTTTAAGTGATGATTTACTTTTTAAAGAAACTTTTGGTAATCCCGATAATAAAAAATATTTAATTTATTTCTTATCTTGTTTTACTGATTTCTCTTTCAATTATTTGTCTCATGTTAATATTGGTATTAAATATGAAAGTATCTTTAATAAAACTAAATATTTTGATAAAGCTTATCGCGGAGA
>CANQBY010000130.1 GCA_947589695.1 uncultured Bacilli bacterium | reverse complement strand
AAAAATATAAGATATTATGATAGGTTTTGTCGAATGTAATGAAATTAGATTTAATATTACTTATAATAATATCAGAAAGAGGTTTTTATTATGAAAAAAAGAGTGATATTATTAAGTATAATTTTATTAGTAATAGGAGTAATATTTATTAATAATAAAAAGCAAGAAGACCAAATACTGGATGTAAATACCTTAAAAGTAAATGAAAAAAATACTCCAGTATTAGCCATGTATAAAAATGATACTGGAAATACAAAGGATGATCAAGAAATTACCGAAATGCCAACCGAAGGTTATGAAATAGATACTGATAGAAGTTATTGTTATACAACAAACAAAAATGAACATGATGAAGTAGATTTACATACCAATGATAATGGCGAACATATCATAAGCCAATTAAAAGATGGCAGTAAGTGTTTCTTGTATTTTAAAAAGATAATAACACCTACAGCCGAAAGTACTTTAGCGAATCTATTTAAGGACTTTACTACAGCTGAAAGTGGAACAAACTTTAAAGCAGAAAATGGAGTATTAAAAGTAACAGGAATAGACGAAGGATATCATGCAAAAACATTATATAAGGCCGAAGATAATGATGGAACCAGTTACTTCTTTAGAGGACAAGCTCCAGATAATTGGGTCAAGTTTGCGGGAAAGAGATGGCGAATCATTCGAATCAATGGCGACGGAACAATCAGAATGATATTCCAATGTAGTGGAGATTCATGTACAGATACTACAGGAACGGTAACAAATGCAGCTTCAAAAGTAGCTTATAATGTTGAACCAAATAATGATAATACCTATGTAGGATATTATAACTTTGGAGAAACAAGTAAATCTTATGAAGAAGCTCATACAGGAACGAATCCAAGTACTATAGCAGATAAAGTAAATAAATGGTACGAAAACAATTTAACAAATTATGAACAATATATAGATCCGGATGCAGGATTTTGCAATGATCGCCAAAAAGTAACTGGAGTGTGGTCGGGATATGATGGCACAGGAGTTGGAACTTCACAGACCAGTTATGCAGCCTGGGGAAGAGTTGCAAAAAATGGTTCTAATAGAACAGAGCAGCTACCAACCTTAAAGTGTGGAGTAAGTGCAGCAACAGCAGATCAACAAGAGACAAGTGTTGATGTAGATGATACAGCATATCAAAGAGACTTATTTACAAAAACAGGAGCAAATAAAGGTAATCAAATTTTGCCACATCCAATAGGCTTAATAACAGTCGATGAGGTGTTACTTGCAGGAGGCTTCTATGGAAGTGATAATTCAAGTTATTATTTATACACAAATCAATATTACTGGACCATGTCTCCGTCTTACGTGCTCACACTCGGTCATTCTTATGTGCTCTATATGACTAATAATGGCAACCTCAACGGCAGCTATGTGCACTGGACATCTGCTGGTGTGCGCCCAGTAATCAATCTCAAAGCTAATATAACCTTTAGTGGAGGTAATGGAAGTTCAAGTAAACCATTTGTAGTAGCTACAACGTAGAATATTACAATAGCACTTTTACTTATAATAACAAATTAATTAGCTTATAAAGTAATAAAAATATAAGAAAAAAGTAATATAGATTTCTCATCTATGTTATTTTTTTGTCTATTTTATGTAAAGTATACTAAGAAATAGAAACACTTTCATAAAGTTTTGGTATAATTATCTAGTGACGTTTAGGAGGAATTAATATGAAAAAATATGTTTACCTATTTTCTGAAGGTAACAAAGATATGCGAGATTTACTAGGTGGTAAAGGAGCAAATCTTGCTGAAATGACTTCGATAGGACTTCCTGTTCCTAGAGGTTTTACAATTACAACTGAAGCTTGTAATAAATATTATGAAGATAAAGAAGTAATTGATGAAGATATTAAAAAAGAAATTTATACCAAATTAGAAGAATTAGAAAAACTTACTGGTAAAACTCTTGGGGATAAAGAAAATCCTTTACTTGTAAGTGTTAGAAGTGGTGCTAGAGCCAGTATGCCTGGTATGATGGATACCGTTTTAAATTTAGGTTTAAATGATGAAGTAGCAATCGGTTTTACGGCTTCTACTAATAATAAAAGATTTGTTTACGATTCATACCGTCGTTTTATTCAAATGTTCGCGGATGTAGTAAAAGGGTATCCTAAAGCGAAATTTGAACGTCGTTTAGATGAAATAAAAGAAGCCAAAAATGCTAAATATGATACAGATTTAACAGCTGATGATATGGTTGAAGTAACTGAAGAATTTAAAAAAATATATCAAGAAATTGCAGGAGTACCATTCCCTCAAGATCCTAAAGTTCAATTAATTGAAGCAGTTACGGCGGTTTTTAGAAGTTGGAATAATGAAAGAGCTATCTATTATCGTCATATGAATGATATCCCATCTAGTTGGGGAACTGCTGTTAATGTTCAAGAAATGGTTTATGGTAATAGAGGTAATAATTCTGGAACAGGAGTTGCCTTTACAAGAAATCCAGCCACTGGCGAAGCTAAACTTTATGGTGAATACTTAATTAATGCTCAAGGTGAAGATGTGGTTGCTGGTATTCGTACTCCTGAGGCTATTTCCACTCTTGAAACTGCCATGCCTGAAGTTTATCAAGAATTTGCGCGTATTGCTAAAACGCTAGAAAATCATTATAAAGATATGCAAGATATGGAATTTACTATTGAAAATGGTAAACTATTTATGCTCCAAACTCGTAATGGTAAAAGAACTGCTACGGCGGCTTTAAAGATTGCTGTTGATTTAGTAAATGAAGGTATGATTACGAAAGAAGAAGCTTTACTAAAAGTTGAACCTAAACAATTAGATGCTTTATTACACCCAATGTTTAATGCGGAAGCTTTAAAAAATGGTGAAGTAATTGCTACTGGTCTTGCTGCCTCTCCTGGAGCTGGAGCTGGTAAAATTTACTTTAGTGCTGAAGATGTAACTGAACACTCTAAGAAGGGTGAAAAAACTATTTTAGTTCGTCTTGAAACCTCTCCTGAAGATATTGAAGGTATGAATCATGCTGAAGGTATATTAACTATCCGTGGTGGTATGACTAGTCATGCCGCAGTTGTTGCTCGTGGAATGGGTCGTTGCTGTGTTTCTGGTTGTGGTGAATTAAAAATTGATGAAGAAGCTAAAACTATTACTACCAAAGATGGTAAAGTCTATCATGAAGGCGATACAATAAGTATCGATGGTTCTACTGGTAAAGTTTATGATGGTTTAATTAAAACTGAAGAACCTAATATCAGTGGTGATTTTGAAACCTTTATGAACTGGGCTGATAATGTTCGTAGATTAAAAGTAAGAACTAACGCCGATACTCCAAAAGATGCTAAACAAGCTCGTAAATTTGGGGCTGAAGGCATTGGCTTATGTCGGACTGAGCACATGTTCTTTGAAGAATCTCGGATCTTTAATTTCCGGAAAATGATTACTGCTGAAACTCTTGAACAAAGAGAAAAAGCTTTAGAAGATATTCTTCCATATCAAAGAGGGGACTTTGAAGAACTATTTAGAGCTATGGCTCCTTATAGTGTTACTATTCGTTATTTAGACCCACCTTTACATGAATTTTTACCTCATACTGA
>CANQBY010000129.1 GCA_947589695.1 uncultured Bacilli bacterium | reverse complement strand
TGAAGGATTAGGTAGCGATGTCACTACTTATTATGCCGAAAGAAAAAGCTTTGATAAGGATTTAAGTAACTCGGAATTAAATAATTGTAATAATGGCTATAATACGCGTAATGGTTGTAATCGTGGTAAATTACCAGTGGGACCTATATGTAGTCCTAGTCTTGATTCCATCACTGCCAGTATTAATCCTAGCCAACATGATTATTTATTCTTTGTAGCTGATAAAAATAAAAAAACATATTTTACCAAAACCAATGCCGAACATAATGCGAAAATTGCTGAATTAAAAGCCTCTGGTTTATGGTATGAATATAAATAGGAAAGTGATTATATGAAAGAATTAATTTTAGAAATGGAAAAATATGCCTCCGAGCATAATGTTCCCATCATTGAAAAAGAATCTATTACTTTTATTATGAAATTTATAAAAGCTAATAATATTAAAAATATTTTAGAAATAGGTAGTGCGATTGGTTATTCCTCAATTTTAATGGCCAGTGTTGCCCCAGATGTTACTGTAACTACTATTGAACGTGACGAAGCTCGTTATATGGAATGTTTAAAAAATGTTAAAAAATGTCATTTTGAGCAAAAAATTAATGTTGTTTTTCAAGACGCTTTGGAGGTTAATTTAAGTAATGTTAGTTATGATATGATTTTTATTGATGCTGCTAAAGGTCAATATACCAAGTTTTTTGAAAAGTTTCAATATTTCTTAAAACCTGGTGGGGTAATTATTTCAGATAATTTAAAATTTCATGGTCATGTTGGTAAATCTAGTGAAATAGAATCTAAAAATTTACGTAGTCTCGTCTCTAAAATTGAAGATTATATTGCCTTTTTAAAAGACAATAAAGAATTTGATACTAAATTTTATGATGTTGGCGATGGCTTGTCTGTGAGTGTTAAACAAAATGACAAAAAATAATATTTTATTAATTGCCAGTAATCCTGAATTAGTTAAGGAATTAAAAGGAAAAGATAATATTACTTTTCTTTTTCCTTTATCCGGTTTTACGGTCGGTTTTCCAACCACTTATAACTTAAATGAAATAACTACTACGGGCTATATTTTTATTAATCGTCTTTTAGATAATGCAGGTATAGCGGAATTTAAAAAGATCATTACTAATTTACCAGCTAATATTAAAGGTTTAGTTTTTGATGATTTAGGTATTTTAAATGTCTTAATGGAATTAAATATTAATATTTCGAAAATTTTATTTTTAAATCATTTTAATTGTAATTATGCCAGCATTAATATCTATTTATCTTACGTTGATAGTGTGGTTATAAGTCCTGATATTTCTGAAAGTGAAATTGATGAGATATTAGCCAAATCCACCAAACCTTTAGTTTTATATACTTTTGGTCATGTAAATATTATGTATTCTCGTCGTACTTTATTAACTAATTACAATAATTATTTTCATCGTCAAGTTAAAAATGTTACTTCTTTAGAAGATGATTTAACGCATCATAAATTTAAAATTATGGAAAATTTATATGGTACAGTTATTTATACTGAAAAACCTTTTAATGGTTTAAGATATTTAACTAAACCCAATGTTTTATATAATTTAATTAATCCCGTTTTTTTAACTAATGCTGAAATAATAAATATTATAAATTCTAATACAACTTTAGAAAATATCTATCCTTATAATTATTTAAGTACCCAAAAGACTATTTATAAATTAAAGGAGAGAGATCTATGATTGAATTACTTGCTCCTGCCGGTTCTCTAGAACGTTTAAAAATTGCTTATTTATATGGAGCCGATGCAGCTTATGTTGGTGGTTATAATTATGGTTTGCGCGCTAATGCCATCAATTTTAGTTTTGATGAGTTAAAAGAGGGTGTCGAATTTGCTCATCGTTTAGGTAAAAAACTTTATGTAACGGTAAATATTGTTCTGCATAATGCTGAACTTGAAGGATTAAAACAATATTTAGAGGAACTTGCTAGTATTAAGGTTGACGCAATAATAGTAAGTGACATAGTAGTTATTGATTGTATAAAGAAAAATAATATTCCCTTAGAAATTCATATTTCGACTCAAAGTTCGATTTTAAATTATGAAACTGCCCGGTTTTATCAGAAGCTTGGTGCTAAAAGAATTGTTCTGGCCCGGGAAGCTTCAAGAGAAGATATTAAAATCATCAAGGATAAAACTAATCTTGATATTGAATGTTTTATCAGTGGGGCCATGTGTACTAGTTTAAGTGGCAAATGTGTTTTATCTAATGTAGCTACTAATCGTGATTCTAACCGTGGTGGTTGTGCCCAAATATGTCGTTGGACTTTTAAAATCGCCAATGAAAATGATTTATTTAGTATGACTCCCAAAGATTTAAATATGTCTCGTTTTTTAGAGGATATGGTAAATATTGGTGTTAATTCTTTTAAAATTGAAGGTCGCATGCGTTCTATATATTATATTGCAACCCTTGTTTATGAATATCGCCATCTTTTAGATAAAATAATTAATCATACAATTAAAGAAAGTGACATATTATATTCTAACGACATCATTAATCGTTGTGCTAATCGTGAGAGTACTGCCCAATTTTATGATAAATTTCCTACAGAAAAAGAGCAATATTTCTTAGGTAGGGAAGAAGTATCTAATCAAGACTTCTTAGGCGTTGTCTTAGATTACCAAGATCATATGCTAAAAATCGAAGAACGCAATTATTTTAAAATTGGTGATGTTGTTGAATTTTTTGGTCCTCATCTTGAACCTATTACTTATACTATTAATAAAATGTATGATGAAGATGGTAACACTATTAAAGTGGCTCGTCACCCTCAAATGGTAGTTTATCTTCCGTTTGACAC
This sequence comes from uncultured Bacilli bacterium, assembly GCA_947589695.1. Taxonomy (GTDB): domain Bacteria; phylum Bacillota_I; class Bacilli_A; order RF39; family UBA660; genus Caccenecus. The sequence goes on along the minus strand of CANQBY010000129.1, from coordinate 835 downwards.
AAGTTTACCCCCTAATACCATGATGAGACTTAAAATATTTGACAAAAATGATTATTTGTAGTATTCTTTTGTAGTACAAAATTTTATTGAGGTGAAATTTTATGAAAAAGGAAAATGTAGTAGTTTTAACTCCTGAAGGTTACTTAGAACTTGAAGCTGAGTTAAATGATTTAAAATTAAATAAACGTCCTGAAGTTATCAATTCTCTTAAATATGCCCGTAGTTTAGGTGATTTATCAGAAAATGCGGACTATGACGCTGCTCGTAATGAGCAAGCTCAATTAGAAAGTCGTATCAAAGAGCTTGAATATAAATTAGAGCACTGCGAAATTATTGATAATAAGGATAAACATGTTGCCAATGTTGGTTCTACTATTGTTGTGGAATATGGACCAGATGATACTGAAGAATTTAAAATTGTCGGTTCTCTCGAAGCTGATCCTTTTAACAACAAAATATCTAATGAATCTCCAATTGGTAAAGCTGTAATTGGTCATAAAGCCGGCGAAACAATTTCTGTTGAAAGCCCTAATGGCTCTTATGAAGTAATTCTTAAAAGTGTTAGTTAAAAATATTGTAATTTTTAAATGGTTATGCTATAATACTTAAGAACCCAAAAAACAATCCGCTTTAATAAATTTAAATGATTGTTGGTTAAAATATATATAGAGAGGATGTAGAACATGGCTAATTTAATCGATAAAATTAATGAACGTCATATCAAAAAAGACATACCTGAATTTCGCGTTGGAGACACAGTTCGTGTTGATGTATGGGTTAAAGAAGGAAAAAAGGAACGTATCCAAGCTTTTGAAGGCTTAGTAGTAGCTAAAAA
>CANQBY010000128.1 GCA_947589695.1 uncultured Bacilli bacterium | reverse complement strand
TAAATTGCTTAAAAGATATTATACATGATTATAAAATTTACTGCACAACTTTTGTGCACTTCATTTTTTAAATTACAAAGAATAAAAAATTAGATTAATCCGAGAATAAATCTTGACTAAATAATTAAATTATAATAAAATACTTATAGATATTTTTCTATGAAAGACCTAGTATATTTCATAACTAATTTAAAAGAGAGGGTTAGTTGCTGCGAAAACCTAAATTAGAGAAATAGAAAGACAGCTTTCAAAAATAGAAAACGCGATAAATCGTGATAAAAGATTAAGAGTACTTAGTAAAGTAAGGTGGCACCGCGCAGATTTTGCGTCCTTACAGAGCTAAGTTTTTTTCATTAGAAAGAAGGATTAAAATGATTAGTAAACCAAAAGGAACTTATGATATTTATGGAAGTGATGGGAAATATTATAATTATATAAATGCGGTATTTCAAAATGTGGCCGAATTATATAATTATGAATATATTAGAACACCAATATTTGAAGATAGTGCTTTATTTCATCGAAGTGTAGGAGAAACTAGTGATATAGTTTCAAAAGAAACTTATGATTTTAAAGATCGGGGAGATAGAGATATTACTTTAAGACCCGAGGGAACAGCGGGAGTAGTTCGAAGTTTTATTGAAAATAAAATGTATGGAGATACCAACCAACCGAAGAAATTTTATTATAGTGGAACGATGTATCGTTATGAAAGACCTCAAGCCGGAAGATACCGGGAATTTACCCAAATAGGCGTTGAAGCATTAGGTAGTGATTCTCCTTTAATGGATGCGGAAGTAATAAGTCTCGCTTACCGGTTAATGGAAGAGATGGGAATAGAAAATGTGACTGTGAAAATTAATTCATTAGGTGATAAAGAGTCTAGAGATAATTACCGGGAGGCTTTAGTTAAATATTTAGAACCTCATATAAATGATTTATGTAGTGATTGTCAAAATAGATTTAAAACTAATCCCTTAAGAATATTAGATTGTAAAGTAGATCAAGATACCGAAATTTTAAAGAATGTTCCGAAAATATTAGATTACTTAAATCCAGATAGTAAAAAAAGATTCGAGAAAGTCTTAGAATATCTAAATTATTTAGATGTGGATTATGAAGTTGATGCTAATATTGTAAGAGGTTTAGATTATTATAATCATACGGTCTTTGAGTTAGTGGCCGATATTGAAGATTTAGGAAATGCTAGTACGATTGCGGCCGGGGGAAGATATAATTCTTTAGTAAGTACTTTAGATGGGCCAGAAACTCCATGTGTAGGATTTGCCAGTGGGGTTGATAGACTTATGATTGTTTTAAAGAAATTAAGAGCTGAAGAAATTAAAAATGCCATCGATGTCTATGTTTTAGCGGTTAATGAAGAAGAAAAGATTACGGCTTTAAAACTGGTTCAAGATTTAAGATGGAGCGAAGTAAAGTGTGAAATGGATACTTTAGATAGAAGTTTAAAAGCGCAATTTAAACAAGCGGATCGTTTAGGGGCAAGATTACTTATTTTACTTAATAGTGAAGAATTACAAAAAGGAATTATAACGGTTAAAGATAATTTAACCCATGAAGAGACCAAAGTTGATGAAAGCGAAATATTAGATTATATTATTTCGAATATGTAGGAGGAAGTTTTATGGAAAATATATATCGGAGTCATTATTGTGGGGTTTTAAGAAGTAGTGATGTTGGAACAAAAGTAAGAGTCGCGGGATGGATTAATTCTATTCGAAATTTAGGAAGCTTAGTTTTTATAACTTTAAGAGATGAAACGGGAATAGTGCAAATAATTAGTGAAGATACGGAATTATTTAAAGATGTAACAAGGGAAAGTACTGCTTCCATTACGGGAGAAGTAAGACTTAGAAGTGATAAAAACCCGAATATGCCGACGGGTGAAATTGAAATTGTCTTAGAAAAAATGGAGATTTTAGGCAAATGTGTAAATGTTTTACCATTTGAAATTAATAGAAGCAAAGAAGCTAGTGAGGAAGCAAGACTTAAATATCGGTATTTGGATTTAAGAAATCCTTTAGTGCATGATAAAATTAAATTTAGAGTTGATGTAATTGATTTTATTCGCAAAATTATGAAAGAACAAGGATTTACGGAAATTGCAACACCGATTATTACGGCTTCAAGTCCAGAGGGAGCTAGAGATTTTGTGATTCCATCGAGAAATTATAAAGGAAAATTTTATGCATTACCTCAAGCGCCTCAAATATATAAACAACTTTTAATGGTATCAGGTTTTAATAGATATTTTCAAATAGCTCCTTGTTTTAGAGATGAAGATTGTCGAGCAGATCGAACTTTAGAATTTTATCAATTAGATTTAGAAATGAGTTTTGCAACTGAAGAAGACGTATATCAAGTGGGTGAAAAAGTATTTTATGATATTTTTACACATTTTTCAAATAAGGAAGTATCACCTAGACCTTTTAGAAGGATTCCTTATAGAGAAGCCATGAGTAAATATGGTTCCGATAAACCTGATTTAAGAAATCCATTAATTATTGAAGATATAAGTGATATATTTACTAATAGTGAATTTAATGGGTTTAAAGGTAAAGTGGTAAAAGTAGTTAAAACTGATGTTTGTGATAAACCTAATTCGTGGTTTAAAAAATTAGAAGAATTTATGAAGGAAAAAGGAGCACAAGGTTTAGCTTATTTAAAGGTAGAAGAAAACTTAGAACTTAAGGGATCAATTGCCAAATTTTTAAGGGAAAAGGAAATTACTTCTTTAAAAGAACGATTAAATTTAAAACCGGGAAATGTTATATTTATGGTGGCAGATAGTAAAGCCCCAGTTAAAGAAGCCGGTATTTTAAGAACCAAATTAGGGCAAGAATTAGAATTGATTGATAATAATAAATTTGAGTTTTGTATTATTAATGATTTTCCAATGTATGAATATAACGAAGAAGATCAAAAATGGGATTTTGGACATAATCCATTTAGTATGCCTAAAGGAGGACTTAAAGCTTTAGAGAGTGGCGATATTGAAAATATACTAGCTTATCAATATGACTTTGTTTGCAATGGAAATGAAATGGCAAGTGGCGCGGTAAGAAATCATGATATAGAAATTATGAAAAAAGCTTTTGATATCGCGGGTTATGATGAAGAAGTAATTAAAAATAAATTTAGAAGTCTTTATACAGCTTTTCAATATGGAGCACCTCCACATGCGGGAATGGCCCCAGGTATTGATAGAATAGTAATGCTTTTAACGGATGAAGAAAACTTAAGAGAAGTACAAGTATTCCCTCCGAATGTATCCGGAATGGATTTATTAATGGGTAGTCCTAATGAACTTGAGGAAAAACAACTACGGGAATTACATATTAAAGTAAGAGATTAAGGAGATTAAAATGGATTTAAGAGATTTATTAAAAAATATTTTAGATTATGTAGATAAAGAAGTAACTTTAGAGGGTTGGATTAGAAACCACCGAGATCAAAAAACTTTTGGTTTTATTGATTTTAGTGATGGAACAATACAAGAACATTTACAAATTGTTTATACTGAAGATTTAGCCAATTTTAAAGATATTCAAAAAGTTTTAATTGGAAGTGCTATTAGAGTTACCGGAACTATTGTAAAATCAAATGGGAAACAAGATTATGAAATGCAAGCCCAAAAAATAGAAGTTTTGGGTGAGTGTCCGGACGATTATCCTTTACAAGCGAAGGGACGGCCTACTCGAGAATTTTTAAGAGAAATTGCTTATTTAAGA
>CANQBY010000127.1 GCA_947589695.1 uncultured Bacilli bacterium | reverse complement strand
TAAAGAAAGAGTAATGCATATTGATAATAAAGATGCAGAAGAAGTAGCCTAATGAGATATAATAAAATTAGGAAAATGGATATTTCTAACGGTCCTGGTGTTAGAGTTTCCATTTTTATGCAGGGGTGTGTCTTCAATTGTTTTAATTGTTTTAATCCCGAAACCCATGATTTTAAGGGTGGTAAAGAATTTGATGATATTGTGATAGATAAAGTAATTGATTTAGCCAGTAAAGATTATATTGTCGGCTTATCAATACTGGGGGGAGAGCCAATGCACCCCAACAATATCGAAGGGACAATGCGACTTGCGAAAAGATTTAAAGCAACTTATCCTGATAAAACCGTTTGGGTTTGGACCGGGTTTTTGATGGATAGAGATTTAATGGATAAAGAAGCTTTAAAATATATTGATGTGTTGGTGGATGGCCAATATAAAGATGAACTTCGAAATCCGATGCTTAAATATAAAGGTTCAACTAATCAAAGAGTTATTGATGTGCAAGCAAGCTTAAAAAAACAAGAAATTGTTATATATGATAAAGATGAAGTACCAGTTTAGGTACTTTTTTTGGTTATTTGGTTGAAATATTTTATTTTTTAGTGTATTATTAATAGTGATAATAATTTGTCTAAATTTAGAATATGAAGGGTGAAGTAAAATGGATGAAAATAATAATTTAGAACCTCAAAGTTTAGGTAATATTCAAAATAATGTGGGACCTATAGAAGGAAATGGATTAAATAATAATATAGAAGAAAATAAAGATTTAAATAATCTAAATAACGAAGAAGTTATTGAAACATTAGATGATAGTAGTTTGCATACGGGAAATAATGTTTTTATAAATGACGAAAATATAAATATGAGTGAAAATACAAATTTTAATAATACAAATAACACTGGAGAGGCAATTAATACAGGAATACCAGAAAAAAATATAAATTTAAATGTTTATAATCCTAATTATCAGAGAGAAAATCCAGTGATAGAACCCACCAAAAAGAAGAAAAGTAAAGCTTTCTTATTAATTTTATTAGTAGTTTTATTAGTAGCTATTGGGGGTGGAGCTTTCTATTATTATCAAAAATATATGGGACAAGATGAGGCGATTACTCCAATTCAAGTATATAAAAATGCTGTTAATGAATTATATAATAATATAGATTCGATGGTAGGGAATAAAAGTTTTAGTTTAGATATATTAAATGAAAGCTTTTATTTAGAAGGTAGAATGACTTTAAATACAGATTTGGAAGAAGCAAAAATCTTAAATGGAATTAAATTAGATTTAATGGGTGGTTTAAATTATAAAAATAAAGAAGCTTCGTTAAGATTAGGTTTAAGTAAAAATACGAATTATTTAAAAGCTTTAATATCAATTATTAATAGTAAAGGTTATTTAGAGTGTAAAGATATTTTTGATAAAACAATAGATATAGGAGCGCAAGATATATTTACAGAGTTGGAAGATACTTTAGGGGAAGTCAATTTATCAGAAATAAATGAGATAATGAAGATAGAAGAATTACAAAAATTAAAAGAGATAATAATTAATTCTTTAGATGAAAAGAAATTTACAACTTTAAAAGAAACAGTAAATTTAGAAGGTAAAGATTATCAAGTAACCACTATTAAATATTTGATGGATCAAGAAAACAAACAAAAATTAATAGATGCAATTAAAAGTGATGAAAAGTTAAATGATTTATTTGGATTAGAAGAAGAAACAGATGATTTAGGCGAAGATTTTGAAATTGTTACTTATGTAGTTAATAATAAAATTATCGGAGGTAATATTCATTTATTAGAGGAAGAACCAATTTTAAATTTTACAAATATTGATGATTTATTAAAGATTAAGGGAGAAAATGAAGGATATACTTTAAGTTTAGAAGAAACGCAAGATAACTATTTATTTACTTTAAAAGATGAAGAGGCAACATTTACTGTTTCAATTACTAAAGCCGGTAGTGGCAGTTTAAGCTTTAAGTCTGCCGAAGGAGAATTAGAATTTAATTATAAAAATATTACGAATAATCAAGATGAATTAGGTATAGATTTTGATTTAAAGATGGAAGTTAAAGAAGATACTTCATATACAATAAGTATTAATAATGCCCATTTAGGAATTAAAAAAGGTACTTTTGAGAAAGCTAGTACCAATGGAGCTGTAGCAATAGATTTATTAACAGAAGAAGAATTAAATAAAGCTTTAGAAAATATAAGAAATATTGCTATAGATTTTGGAATAGATATTGATAGTTTCTTAGGTAGTGATTCTGATTATAATTACGATTATGATTATGATGATAATTATGATATGAGTTTTTAAGTACTTGATGAAAGTACTTTTTTTTCGGTTCTAATTGTGATAAAATACCTAAAAGAGGTAATTATGGAGTTAGAAGTTTTAACAAAAAAAGCTAAAAATAAAGAAATTAAATTAGAAGATTTAGATGTAGAAGATATTTTAAAGTTTTTGGAATTAGGTTTTTTAAATCCGGTGTTAGAAGAGTATTTTGGATTAACTTTAAATGAAATTAGTAGAATTAGAAAACATAAACATTTAACAGATGCCGATTATGAAAATAATTTTCGTAATGGTTTATTGGTTTGTGAATATATTAAAAATATATATGGAATAGATGATCATAATTTTTTAATTACCATTTTAAAACTTGTAATTTATGGAATGGATACAGCGAGAAATACTAATTATGGAGCACAAAAGTTAGAAAAAATAGATTGGGATAATATTGATATTGACGAAGAAATAAAATTGCGAAATATTGATAGAGAATATAGAAAAAATATAGTGCAAGAAATGATTAAAAAAGCTAAAATAGATGAAGCATGTCAACAAATGATATTACTGCAAGAAGAAAGGCCTTTTAAGTTAGAAAAAGAAAATAAAGAGGAGCTTATTAAAGCAGAATTTAAAGTGGCTGGGACTAAAAGTAAAAGAGAAGTACAAATAATAGGGAGAAGTGCTAAAGTTAAGAATCAAGCTTTAAAGAAGGCCCATTATTGCTGTGAAATAAATCCTTTACATGAAACATTTAGAAGAAGAAGTGATGGAACAAAATTTGTTGTAGTTCATCATTTAATACCTTTGGAATTTCAAGAATTTTTTCCTTATAGTTTAGATGTTGTTCCTAATGTGGTAGCTTTATGTAGTAATTGTCATGATGAAATACATCATGGCGTAAATTATCAAAAGTTAGTTAAAAAGTTATATGAAGAGCGAAAAGAAGATTTAGAAAAAGTGGGAATAATAATAGATGATATAGAAGAGTTATACCGGATGTATGAAAGATTAGATTAAACTTTAAAGTTATATTGGGGTATAACTTTTTTTATTTATTTCATAATAAGAGTGGAGGTAACTTATGAATAAAGATGAATATCAAAAGTTAGTTAAGAAGCACGAACCCCAAGAAAATAAATTAGCGAATACGGTAGTGGCTTTTTTAGTGGGAGGAACAATCGGTTTTTTAGTAGAAGGTATAATTCAAGTTATAATGAATATTTGGAATTTACAAAGAGATGTTGCTAGTACTTGGACTTGTTTAATAGTAATATTTGTAGCTTCCTTATTTACAGCTTTAGGTTTTTTTGATGAATGGATGAGTAAAGCTAAAGCGGGACTTTTATTACCTACGACGGGATTTGCTCATTCGGTATCAAGTAGTGCCTTAGATTATAAAAAAGAAGGTTTAATAACAGGACTTGGTTCAAACTTCTTTAAAT
>CANQBY010000126.1 GCA_947589695.1 uncultured Bacilli bacterium | reverse complement strand
AATTGATGGGCTTCTTTACCAAAGATTATTTTTAATTGATTATCAATTTCAACAATTCCTTTAGCGCCTAATTTTTCAATCGCGTCTTTATTTACTAAGGAAATATCTTTTAAAATAACTTTAAAACGACTCATATTAGCTTCGGCACTAATAATATTATCTTTACCACCAAGATATGTGATTAATTTATTAGCTTCCACCCGAAAATCGCGTTTGTTAAGTTTTAAAACAATTAAACATATTATAACTAAGACAACTGCAATAATTAAATATTGTAACCATGTATCCATATTATCACCTAACGTAATTATACTACATTTTCGTATTAATTAAAACAATTTTCGTATAATTTAAGTTTTTAGCTGCATAATAAGGGTAAAAGGAATGATAAATTTGAAGAAAATAATTTTAGGTTTGATATGTATGTTTTTGGTGGTAGGTTGTGCTTGTAGTAATGATAAAGCAGCTGACGCGGTGGAAAAATATTTAAATGATTATAAAGGTTTAAGTGATAATGTTTTAGCAAGTATTGATGAAGCTATTAAAAAGGAAGAATTAAATGATAAACAAGAAGATGTATATAAAGAAGTAATTAAAAGACAATACCGTGATATAAACTATACGATTGAAAATGAAGATTATAATGGTGATACGGCGAATGTAACAGTAAAACTAACGGTTTATGATTTATATAAAGCCCAAAAGCAAACAAATAGTTATTTGAATGAACATCCAGAGGAATTTTTAACAAATGGAACCTATGATAAAGATAAATATTTGGATTATAAATTAGAAGAAATGAAAAAGATGAATGAAACAATTAGTTATAATGTGGTTTTTAAAGTAATTAAAGTAGATTCGAAATGGCAAGTGGAACAACCGGAGGAAGATGTTTTAGAAAAAATTCATGGAGTTTATAATTATGATAATGATTAAGAAAGCTTAGGCTTTCTTTTTCTGTCACTTTGTTTTTATTTTCTTGTAGGAATATATAAATTGTGTTAAAATAAACTATTAGGGAGATATTTATGGATAATTTTTTAAAACAAATAATGGTAAATAAATTAGAAATTAAATATATAAATCAAGTTTTAGAAGAGTTATCAGAAGAAAAAAATAAACTTAAATTACAACAAGATTTAGAAGAAAATAAATTTAGAGAGAAAGTAAACTTATATAATGAAATTATTAAACCCGAAAAAGAAAGTAAAATAAGAAATATTTTAATATGGGGAAGTGTAGGTTTAACGATTGGGTTAGTTTTAGGTTTAATAGGATTAATGATAATAAAGAGTTTAAGTATTTTAAAAATTATATTAGGATTTATAAGTATTCTTTTAGGAAATGGAATTATTAATTTTATAGGGGATAGATTAATTACGAGTTATTTTAAAAAAATAAAAAGGGAAAACTATGATGTAATAAGTGATTTAGAAGAAGAACTGAAAGAATATTGGAGTAAAAGACCGGAGTATCAACAACAAATAAATAGCCTTGATAAAAAGATTAAAAATTATGGGGATATCAAAACAGAAATTGAACAAGAAAATTTAACTTTATTAGCAAAAATAAAGGAGCCAGGAGAGTTTTCAGAAGAAATTTTTAGAGAGGAAGCTAAAGATAGAGTATATAAACTGCTAAAGCAGAAAGAAAATAGTTCTTTTTAGAAGATAAGAGCATAAAATTAGCTAGGTGGAGATAATGAAAAAACTAGCTTTTTTTAGTATTTGTCTTATTTTGTTTCCCATACAAGTTTTAGGTTTAAGTGCGAGAAATGCCGTAGTTATGGACCTTAACAGTGGGAGAGTTTTATATGAATATAATAGTCATGATGAGCATTTAATTGCGTCGATTACCAAAATTATGACATGTTTAATTACAATTATGTATAGTGATTTAGATAAAATGGTGATTGTAGATGAAGATGTCTTAAAAGCTTATGGTTCGAGTGTTTATTTAGAAGTAGGAGAAGAAATAAAATTAAGAGATCTATTATATGGCCTTATGCTTCGAAGTGGAAATGATGCCGCGGTTGCCATTGCCAATACTGTTGCCGGTTCCATGGATAATTTTGTTTATTTAATGAATGAATATGCGAAAACAATTGGGATGAAAAATACCCACTTTGTAAATGCCCATGGATTAGATCAAAAAGGAGTTGGGAATACCTCAAGTGCTTATGATATGGCTTTACTTACGAAAGTTGCTATGCAAAATAAAACCTTTAAAGAAATATTTGGAACAAGAGAATATAAAGCTCAAAGTAATTTAAAAACGTATAATTGGGAAGGTAAAAATAAATTATTTGGAATGTATCAATATACTACAGGTGGTAAAACGGGTTATACCGAAGCAGCTCGAAGAACTTTAGTTACAACGGCTTCTAAAGATAATAAAAATTTAGTAATTGTAACTTTAGATGATGGTAATGATTTTAATGATCATAAAGCTTTGTATGAAACATATTTTGCAAATTATGAAGCCGTGAGGGCAATTGATAAAAATGATTTTAAAATAGATGATACATATTATAAGAATATAAATTTTTATGTAAAAAATGATTATTATGCTTTAGTAACAGGTGAAGAGAAAAAAGATTTAAAATTAGATATTACACTTTTTAAGTATGATAAAGTTTATGATGATATTAAAATTGGGGAAGTAAAAGTAATGCTTAAAGATACTATTTTACATAAAGAAAGTATTTATGCGAAAAATATTAAACAAGAAGAACAAACGAAAAAAAAGGAAAGTTTAGCAAAGAAGTTATGGGGGTGGCTTAAGTTTTGGTAAATTTTATTTGGGTGGGCTTAATATTTATTGCCATAATTTATTCCTTAGTAACAGGGAATTTTGAAGTTATTAATAATGGGATACTTACCCATGCGACAAGTGGAGTAAATTTAATTTTAGATATGATGCCTCTAATTATTTTATGGACTGGTATTATGAAAATTGCCGAAGCTTCAGGATTACTCAAAATTTTTGCCAGATTTTTAAATCCTATTTTAAGTAAATTATTTCCTAGTTTACCTAAGAATCATCCCGCGCTTGGGTATATCGCTTCGAATATTGCAGCCAATATGCTCGGACTTGGTTCAGCAGCAACGCCATTTGGGTTAAAAGCCATGGTGGAACTTAACAAAGATAATCCACATAAAGGAATAGCAACGGAAGCAATGATTACTTTTTTAGTTTTAAATACCGCGGGGGTTACAATTATCCCAACAACGGTAATTGCGCTTAGAATGATGAGTGGTTCGAAAAATCCAACGGAAATAATTATAACAAGTGTACTTGCTACAACAGTCTCAAGTATTTCAGGGTTATTACTGGATTATTTTATAAGGAGAAAAAATAGATGAATACAATATCAAAAATAATTATTCCCATTTTTGTATTATTAATTGTCTTTTATGGGGTTAAAAAGAAAGTAAATGTCTATGATACTTTTTTAGAAGGGGCTAAAGAAGGTTTAATCATGGTATTTCATATTACTCCAACCGTGATAGCGATGGTTTTTGCAGTCAATATTTTTTTAGATAGTAACTTTTTAGAGGGCGCTCTAAGTTTTTTAGAGCCATTATTTAGATTAAGTAAAATTCCAATGGAAATACTACCGATGGCAATATTAAGACCAATTTCGGGGACGGCAACCTTAGCAATTATGAACGATATCTTTATTAATTTTGGACCCGATAGTTTTATAGGGAGGCTTGCCTCAACCTTGCAAGGTTGTACAGATACGACCATTTATGTTTTAGCTTTATACTTTGGAAGTATTCAGGTTAGTAAAACAAAGTATGCTTTACCC
>CANQBY010000125.1 GCA_947589695.1 uncultured Bacilli bacterium | reverse complement strand
TTCCTCATCTTCCTGTTGATGTTACTGATTTAGATATTGATTTCTTAGCTTTCTCCGGTCATAAAATGCTTGGACCAACCGGAATTGGTGTTTTATATGGTAAAATCGAACTTTTAGAGCATATGGAACCTTTAAAACTGGGTGGGGGTATGAATGAATCTTTTGATAATCCTGATGAAGTTTATCTAAAATCCCTACCAACTCGTCTTGAAGCGGGAACTCCTAATATCGCGGGGGTTTTAGGTCTTGGCGAAGCCATTAAATATTTTAACCAAATTGGTTTTGATAAAATTATCCAACAGGAACATGCTTTACGTAAATACTTGCTAGATAAATTGTTACCTCTTAAACATATTGATATTATCAATATTGAAAGTGATAGTGCTATCGTTGCCTTTAATGTTAATAAAATATTTAGTCAAGATGTCGCTTACTATCTAAATAAATATAATATCTGTGTTCGGGCTGGTAATCATTGTGCCAAAATCTTAAAATCCAGTGTTGGTGTTACTAATACTGTTCGAATTAGTTTATATTTCTATAATACTTTTGAAGAAATTGATAATTTAGTTGAATTATTAAGTGATTATGATAAAATAGTAAAAGAGATGATTTAAATGGACGAAACCTTAAAAAGAGAAATAATTTTAGAAAATTATACCCATCCCACGAATCGCAAAAGAATTGATGATCCGAGTTATATTAAAATAAATACCAATAATGAAAGCTGTATTGATAATCTTGATATTTATATCAAATTTAATGATAATATAATTGAAGATATTGCTTTTGAAGGGGAGGCCTGTGCTATTTCGATCTCTGCAACCTCCATCATGATTAGCAATTTAATCGGTAAAACCTTGCCTGAAGCCTTAGATTACATCCATAATTTTTATGCGATGACGGAAGGGCAAAATTATGCTGAAGACTTATTAAAAGAGGGCAATGCTTATTCGGATATTTATAAACAAGGCAATCGTAAAACTTGTGCCACTCTACCATTTCGTGGTTTAGAAAAAGCTATTTTAGAAAGATTAAAATAGCTTTTTTTCATATTCTTTTCATGGTATAATGATATTGGTGATTATCATGAATATCAAAACAGTTTTTATGGGAACTCCTGAGTTTGCTGTTCCTATTTTAGAGACTCTTATTAACTTAACTGATGTTAAACTTGTTGTAACCCAACCCGATAAAGAAGTTGGCAGAAAAAAAGTTCTAACCCCATCTCCGATTAAAAGTATTGCTTTAACTCATAACATTCCTGTTTTTCAACCATTTAATATTAAACAGGATTATGCTGAAATTAAAAAATATGAACCAGATTTAATTGTTACTTGTGCTTATGGTCAAATTATTCCTCAAGGTCTTTTAGATTTTCCCCGGTTAGGTTGTATCAATGTTCATGCTTCTTTACTCCCTAAATATCGGGGAGGAGCGCCTATTCATCGGGCTATTATAAATGGAGAAGAAAAAACTGGTATCACCATCATGTATATGGACGCGGGCATGGATACTGGCGATATGATAAGTAAAGTTGAAATTCCTATTTTACCTGATGATACTACTGCCCTTATTCATGATAAATTAAGTATGGCTGGAGCTGAGTTACTTGCTAAAACTCTTCCCTCTATTATTAATGGAACTAATTCCCGGATAAAACAAAATAATGCTGAGGCTACTTTTGCCCCTGTTATTAAAAGGGAAGATGAACATTTAGATTTTACTTTACCGGCCCAAACAATATACAATACAGTTCGGGGTCTAAATTCTTGGCCTTTAGCCAATTTACTTTTAGATGATGTCGAAATAAAAGTTTTAAATGGTTATATTGGGGCTGCTACTTCTAAAGAACCTGGAACTATTGTCGATTTAAAAAAAGACGCGATAGGGATTGCTTGTCAAGATAAAATCTTTTATCTAACCGAACTAAAACCTTTTGGTAAAAAAAGAATGTCCGCCCTAGATTTTCTAAATGGGATAAATAAAAATAATTTATTAAATAAAAAAGTAAAGTAGGTGTTAAAAATGGCTAAATCAAATAAAGAAAATAAATTTATATCCAAAATAAAACAAATGCGCGAAACATCCAAAGGAAAAGCTATCTTAAAATTAATTGGCTGGCTTATCTTTTTTCTTCTGCTATTTATCTTTTTAATCATCGCTTCCTTTTTAAATCCCACAGCATCCGATTTATCTAATAATATTAATAATAATGAAACTCCCTCTATCCCCAATCCGGATGAGCAAACTGAAAATACCCCCACCGAAACTCTTGCTTCAAAAACTTTTATTTCTGCGAAAAACAATTTAATATCTAAAGATTATAACTATAACTTTGAAATAACTATTAATAATCTTAAATATACTTATAATGGTACTAAAACCTCTTTAACTAATACGGGTTATAAAGAAAGTCCTAATGGTATTATTAAATATTTAATTGATGATACTGGTATCTATTCGTTAGTTCAGGATACTAAATCTCCTCTAACTGATCTTTATGAGAATATTGAGAGTAATTATCTTGATTTAGAGTATCTCTCAAGTGTTTTTTCGAGTTTAATTTTTGCTTTAAATCTTACTTCCGAAAGTAATTATTTATATGAAGCTACTTCTAATGATTTAACTTATCAAATTGCTTTTAGTAAAGACTTATCTAATCTTTTATTTATTAATATTCTAGGTGCTGATTTTACTTATTATTTAAACTTTAATTAAAGGAGGTTATATATGCGCAACTTATTTGATTTAACTAAAGAAGAATTAGAAACTTATTTCTTAAATATTGGTGAAAAAAAATTTAAAGCTACTCAAGTATATGAATGGTTATATCAAAAACGCGAGTATGATATTTCTAAGTTTTCCAATCTTAAAAAAGAAATTAGAGATAAACTCACCATGGATTTTAATACTAATTTAATTACGATTGAAAAAAAAGAAACCGATAATCTTACTCATAAATATTTATTTCGCCTCTTTGATAATAATTTTATTGAAGCTGTAGTTATGCACCATGATTATGGAAGTTCTATCTGTGTTTCGAGTGAAGTAGGCTGTAACATGGCTTGTAAATTTTGTGAAAGTGGTCGCCAAAAGAAAATTCGTAATTTAGAAGCTTACGAAATTGTCGAACAAATTTTAGTTATTGAACAAGACTTAAATATGCATCTTAGCAGTGTAGTTATCATGGGTATTGGGGAACCATTAGATAATTTTGCTAATATTATTCGCTTTATTAAGATTATCAATGATCCTAAAGGCTTACAAATAGGTGCTCGTCATATTACTTTATCTACTTGTGGTTTAGTTCCTAAAATGTATGAGTTATCTAAGCTTCCTTTACAAATTAATTTAGCTATTTCGCTTCATGCTCCCAATGATCAATTACGAAATGCGCTTATGCCTGTAAATAAAGTGTACAATCTAAGCACTTTAATGCAAGGAATTAAAGATTATTTGAGTGTTACAGGTAGACGAATTACCATTGAATATGTTATGCTTAATAATGTAAATGATAAATTAGAATATGCGCAAGAGTTAGCTAGTCTCTTTAAGGGCATGAATATTTATATCAATTTAATTCCTTATAATGAAACTAATCATTTAGAATTTAAACGCAGTAGTAAAAAAAATATTATGGCTTTCTATGATTGTTTAAAGAAAAATGGCCTAAATGTTACTATACGTAAGGAATTTGGTCGCAATATCAATGCTGCCTGTGGCCAATTAAGAGGGAGTATGAAACAAGTATGAAAACATTTTATTTAACTGATACTGGCCGAGTTCGCACTCATAATGAAGATAGTGTTACTATCTTAAAAAATGCTAGTAATGAATACTTAATGGTTGTCTGTGATGGAATGGGAGGTCATCGCAAAGGGGA
>CANQBY010000124.1 GCA_947589695.1 uncultured Bacilli bacterium | reverse complement strand
CGAGAAGTAGCACAATTTGGTAGTGCACTTGGTTTGGGACCAAGGGGTTGCAGGTTCAAATCCTGTCTTCTCGACCAGATTTGAAAACAAAAGACATCATAAGATGTCTTTTCTTCATGCCTGCAACTTCCTTGTCCCAAGCAAAGTTCCCAACTATTAGAACTTTTCCAAATTAATTTTAATTTTCCTATTAATCACAATTAACCTTATATTTTTAATTTCAGGTTGGATACGACTAATTTTTATTGGTCCCAAACCCCTCCCTTTAAAATGCTTTCCTTATTTTTAATTATTATATGCCAAATCAAGAGTTTATTTATCCTCCAAAACAAATATAATTTTTCTCTTCAAAAACAGTATTTATCTTAGTTTTATGAATAACTTATCTAAATCTTCTTCTTTAATTTCAAAACTAGTTCCCCTATCATGTACTTCTCCTATTCGACTTCCCCTTCTAAATACGCCTATCTTAAAAGTTACTCTAATTATTCCTTTATCTAGTAAATTAATAAAATTATCAAAATTAGTTAACCTATAAATTTCTAATTTATAATATTTATAATAATTAACCCCATTTATTTTATTAGGCCAAGCTTTCACAAATGCTAAATAAGTAAGTTTATTTTCTAATCTTTGTTTTAATTTATCCATATCCCAAAAAAGTTGACTTTCTAAAACTTCTAAATTTTTATCATAAATTACTAAGTAAATTTTTCTCTTTACTTTATCTACCTTTAATTTAAATAAATATTTATTTGCTATCAAATTCGGTTCGTTTGCCCAAACACTTACTTGTAAAACTTTCTTATTTTTTAAAATCATATCTGGATAACCATAATTATCTTTTAAATATTTGCTAACCTCATCTCTTCCTTCTAAAATCATATTAAATAAAGTAGTATAAGCTTTGGAATAACTTCTTTTTGTTTTAATTTCTATTCCTAAATAATCCGGATTACTTTCTTGATCTTCCTTCTTGCCTATTAAATCTTCAAATGTTTTACCAATACCTGTTGATCCTCCCCGTGTTGCCATGACATAACCTTTATTTTTAATTCTTTCAAATTCCTTTTCTAACTTTAAAATATTATCAATCATGATATTCCTCCTTTATTTTTTATCACTATCTAAAACTCCTAATCATTCTTTTAAGATATAAAGTACAATTATTACCATTTAAAAAATTTTCAAATTTTGATATAATAAAATTACTTAAATTAAGAAAGAAGGTTAAAAATGCAAGAGTTAAAATGTCCCCATTGTGGTCAAACATTTCAAGTTGATGAATCCGGCTATGCCGCCCTTTTAAAACAAGTGCATGATGATGTTTTTGCCCAAGAACTTTCCGAAAGAATTGCTATCTTAAAAAATGAACAAAAACTTGAAATGGATTTGGCTATCAATAAACTTACAAGTGAAAATAAAGATACTTTAAATGCCAAAAATAAACTTATTGCCGAACTCGAAACTAAACTTCAAAATAGTGAACAAGAAACCAAATTAGAAGTAACCGAAGTTATTTCTAAAAAAGATCAAGAACTTGCTGAAAAAGATAAACAAATTTTTGAGTTAAGTACTAAAATAGCTACGGAAGAAAAAAATAATATTTTTGAAATGCAAACCTTAACTAAATCCTATGAAGAAAAGTTAAAAGCCAAAGATGAGCAAATTGCTTATTACAAAGACTTTAAAGCACGACAATCCACCAAGATGGTTGGAGAATCTCTAGAACAACATTGTGAAATCGAATTTAATAAACTGCGAGCTACGGGTTTTCAAAATGCTTACTTTGAAAAAGATAACGACGTGAAAACTGGTAGTAAAGGCGATTATATCTACCGTGAAAACGATTTTGATGGCAGCGAAATTATCTCCATCATGTTTGAAATGAAAAACGAAACTGACTCTACTTCCACCAAACATAAAAATGAAGATTTTCTAAAAGAATTAGACAAAGATCGTCGCGAAAAAAACTGTGAATATGCCGTATTAGTAACCATGTTAGAACCCGATAATGAGCTTTATAATATGGGAATAGTTGACATGTCTCATAAATATCCTAAACTTTATGTGATTAGACCCCAATTTTTTATTCCTATCATCACCATTTTGCGAAATGCTTCTTTTAAATCTTTAGAATATCGCCAAGAATTAGCCTATATGAAAAAAGAACATCTTGACATTTCGCATTTTGAAGATAACATGAACGACTTTAAAGATAAATTCCGTCGTAATTATGAATTGGCTAGCAAAAAATTCCAAACTGCCATTGAAGAAATTGATAAAACTATCGATCACTTACAAAAAACTAAAGAAGCCCTTCTCTCCAGTGAAAATAATCTTCGTTTAGCTAATAATAAAGCTGATGAATTAACCATCAAAAAACTAACTCATAATAATCCCACTATGGAGGCCATGTTCGCCGAACTACATAATAAAACTGAAAAGTCTTTAAACCCTGAACCATAACCTTGATAATAAGTTTTCTTATAAGATGATTAAGATTTATCATCTTTTTTTATTCTTGAATTTTTTCATAAAGTTTTTCTAAATCTAATTCTTCTACCTCAAAAGTAGTACCTTTATCATCAATATCTCCCACTTTAGGTCCTTTTTTATGAACATCTATTTTAAAATTAACTCTTATAATTCCTTGTTCCAATAACTTTAAAAACTCTTTAAAATCTTTTAACTTCAAGACATAATAATCATAATACTTATAAAAAACTTTATCCTGTTCTCTTTTTTCCCAGGCTTTAATTATAAATAAATATTTTTTCCGTCTTTTATACTTCTTCTCTAAATCTGCAAAATCCCAGTAGGCTTTATCATCAATTAAAGCAAAATCTTTTTCTAAGATAAGTAAATAAATTTTTTCTTTATCATAATCTACTTTGAGCCGAAAAAGTTTGCCATTAATAAAAGTTGAAGCATTAGCTTGTACTGTTCCAAAAAAGATTTTTTTGCGATTCTCGTCTGATTCTGGATAACCATATTTATTTCTAATTCTTTTAATTTGATTAACCTCTTTACCTAAAGGTGTAGCTTTAAATAATTCGACATATTTAGAAGTATAATCTTTTTTAACTTTAATTTCTATATCTTTAAATTCTCGTTTAAAATCTTTTGAAACCAAGTCATTAAAAGTTTGAGTTATCCCAATCTTTTTATCCCCTTTATCCTCAACATATCCTTTCTCTGCAATTTTTTTAAACTTTTTTTGTAAAATTTTTAATTCTTCATTTTTCATCCAAAACACCCTTTCTTTTTGAAGAATGTTTCCTATCCTACCACAAAAAAAGCGCGAAATTTGTCGAACGGTGTCGAGCATTTTAAAAAAATTAACAATTTTTGCTAATTTTCTTTAAATTTTCCTTATTTTCCTTTCTTTTTACCCTTTCTACCCAATTTAAAGCCAAAAAAAGAAGCTCATCGAAAAGCCTCATTTTTTAAGTTCTTAACCTTTTTTTGATTAAATATATTTTTCAAAGAATGTTTTTAATGTTGCAACATCTCTACTACCAACTAAACCATCTACCATTTTACCATCTTTTAAAACTAGAAGCATTGGTGTAAAGCCGTTAGCTTTTAACAATTCGCCATATTCTCCTGTATATGTACCCTTACTACTTGTAATAGTTGTTTCAATATCTAAATGCTCATATATATCTTCATATTCTGTTTGCCAATTTTTAAGATCAATACTTAAATAATACATATCTAAATCTAAATCATCAATAACTTGATTTAAACTTGGCAATAGATTTTGACATACTGGACAATCAGCACGACCAACATAGATAAATTTCGTTCCTTTCGCATTTACTAATTCTTTGGTTTTTTCTTTATCTAGAAGAGTAAGTCTACTAACGTCATATTCGGTATTACTACTACTTGTAC
>CANQBY010000123.1 GCA_947589695.1 uncultured Bacilli bacterium | reverse complement strand
CACCATCAGGAATAGGTGAATCATGTAAAAGATCTACTGTTCGTTCAGCATATTGTAAAATATCTCTATAGCCATCGGTAAACCAACTTTTCCACGCAGCTTCATAACTGATATCGCCTTTATCATCGGTTTGTTTTTCCCGATATTCAATAACGATTTGAGCAACAAAGGCACCACCATTGTTAAGTTTAAAATAACGCACTGTATTCATATTAATTCTCCTTACTTAAAGATACGGCATATTGATATAACGCTTCAAATTCCGAATCAAAGACGGGTGATAATAAAACATTAGGAGTCTTTAGAGAATTGGAAGCTCCATTTAAACCGACGACTGTTTCATTATCGTCTAAAACCCAAGGCCCACCAGAACAACCAGTAAGCATTTTATTGCCAGGTATCCGCCATAAATTATTATTTCCTTTAGTTGCTTGGCCATTAATATAAACCATTTGAGCACCTTCAAAGTAATTACCAGGATAACCAAAAGCAGTAATGGTTTTACCCGCTATATCCGTAGTGGCGTATTTAAGAGGTTTAGAGACATTGGATTCTTTAGCTAAAATAGCAAAAGCATAATCCCATTTGCGAGATTTTTCTTTCGCCCAATTATCTTTTAAAACAATTTTTTTAAAAGCGATATCTTCAGCAGATATTTCACCTTCGTAACACCGAGAAAAAAGAAAATTTTCAGCAATATCACCAGTTTTACTATCTTGAACACAGTGAGCAGCTGTTAATAAAATATTATTTTGACCAACGATACTAGCACTACCAACATAGTCTTTATTATCGAGGGTAAAAAATAATTTGCCACCAGCTTCAAAAGGTCTTTTAGTTAAATCAGCTTGTTTAGGATCAGTCGTGGGAGCATTTTCAACGCCGACAACTGATTCTAATTCAAGTTCAGGTTCAATAAAAGCTTCAATGGCGATGGCAGCTTGTTTTCTTTCAGGTGTCCAATAGGCCATAATTTGTTCTGGAGTTAAATCTAAATCGCCTAACTCAAAAGTATTAACATTCGATAAATTATCATTCATTTTACATCCTCCTACTATTTATCTTTATTTAATTATAAACGATAAATAGCGAAAAAGCAATTTTAAAATAATAATTGGTTTAGGAGAAAAATACATTTTAAATAATAAAAAGAATATTTCTAATTTGAATGGGAATTTTATTAAATGATAAATCATTGTTATCATTAAACTTTTTTTACAAGCTTTTTAACTTTTTCTTCCGTAGAAGGCTTAACTATATTATTAGTTGGTTCAAATTCTTCTTGATGAAATTTACTTTCTTCAGAATTTTTAAGTACTGATTCAGTCATAATTTTCCTCATACAAATAGAGTCCTCATAATATTCCTCGCATATTTCATCCATTACACTATATTTGTATCTTTCTATTTTGAACATTAATTTTTGTGATTCTTCATCATTTTCTCGTTCGACTGTTTTAAGGTATTGTGTCATTATGCGAGAATTACCACAAAGTTTTTTTTGAAATAATAAGTTAATTGTCTCAAATTTTCCTTCATAACCATTAGAATCTTTTTTACCATAAAAAATAAACGGATAACTTATACTTAGAGGAGTGAATTTAAATAATTTAATGATTTTTTCAGGATAATAAAAACCAAATATAAATGCGTCTTCTTTATGGGGAATATTAGGATTAACAACTATTCCTTCAAACCAGCCATCATCTTGCAATAAAATTTGGCCTTCAAACATATCTTTATCATTGAAATTCCTACTATAATCCATATTCCAATTACCTTTAATATTCATTAATTTTGTCATAATAATACCTCTTTCATTTAGTTGTTTATTATATCATTCTTTGATAAATAAATAAAGTTTTATTAGGAAATAATAATTTTTTACGACATT
This sequence comes from uncultured Bacilli bacterium, assembly GCA_947589695.1. Taxonomy (GTDB): domain Bacteria; phylum Bacillota_I; class Bacilli_A; order RF39; family UBA660; genus Caccenecus. The sequence continues at coordinate 2,038 of CANQBY010000123.1, read as the reverse complement.
TCTTGCGCTAGTTTTTGAAACATGATATAATTGTTATGTAATTTATAAAAGTATATAAGTAAGGATGTGATTTTATGAACGATAATAAAGCTTTAGAAATGAGATTAGAGGATGAACCATTTTTAAATTCAAAACCGAATTTTGGACAAAATTTAATTGGCTTACATAACAGAGGGATATACACTGTAAATGATTTTATTACTATGGATTTAAAATTAATACCTGGTAGAGTAAGAAGAAATGAATTCTTTAGAATGATAGATATTTTGAGATGTAAATATTTAGGAGAAGATTTGGTATGCGATGCAATACTTTATCAAAGATATCCTTTAACATACCAGGAATATGTAAAGAATAAAGATCAATATCATTTTTCTAGACTGGAAGCACACCTAGAATTAAGTGAAGATTTACCTATTTCTAAAGATGATTTATTTGTGAGTTATATGGGAAAAATTATTGAAAGAGATTGTGAAATTTTAGGAATACCTGTTTCAACTGTTAGTTTATTATTTAATTCACAATATAGAGCAAAGTTTGTCCCTGGTAGAGAATCTATGACTATGCTAAATTTTTTAGAAAAAGAAAGCATAAAAAATAGTCATGCAAAATACTTGGTAGATTTTTATTTAGATTATATTAAAGGGAATAAAAAAGATGATACTATAACATCATCAGAATTAGAAGCATTAAAAAAACAATTATCAAGTTTAACTAGTCAAAGAGATGATTTGGATAAGCAAATTGAAGAAATTAAAGTTCAAATTCAATTAATGAGTGAGGGTAAAGATAATGCAAGAAAATAATAGTATAGAAGATATAAAAAAATATATAGAAAATTTAAAAAATGAAATACTTGAAAAGCAATCTGAATTAAATGAGTTAATTAGTATTTTAAATAATGAAAATGATTTTAATGAATAATCATTTTTTTTAATACATATTGTTTGTCAATAAAAATGAAACTACTCTCAATTTAATTTTGAAAGTAGTTTTATATTATTCTAAGAATTTTTGAAGTATTAATCAAATTGTAGCTATTTTTGAAGACATCTACAATTTTTTTATTAATTTTTTTTGCAAATTGTATTGTTCATATAAATCAGTTGGAATAACTTTAGTTGGAATTTTGATTGTTTTAATCTTTGAAAACATTTCATTCATTTTTTCAATACCAATTTTTGATTGAGCATCCTGCATGCTAGAAGCAGATAAATCATAATTTAAGAAAAGTTGTTCATATAAAAATTGATCTAAAGTTTGAAAACCAATTTGAGCAGAGGCATTAGCAAAATCAATAAAAAAATAAGTCCAAGCATTATCAATAGATATTTTATATTCTAAAGATGTTGATAGATTTAATATCTGTTGATTTTGAAAATAAAAGTCTATGAGTATTTCTGGTTTATTAAATATACTGATATCATATAATTGTGAAATATTTAAATTAGTTTTTAGTGCTTTAAAATAGTTTAGAAAAAAATTACTATTAAATAATTGTCTTGAAATATTTTGATGTTTCTTTAAATCAATAATAACATAATTTAATAGTTCGAATTTTAAAATTAAATAGTCATTTTGATTTATTTGTATTAGTTTACATAGTTCTAAATCACTATATGAGTCAAAATATTCTATATTATCTTCGCAAATTGCATGTAATTTTTTCCATGTTTCGGGAATGAACGAAAGAGTAGTGACTAAATCACTCGCTACAATACCTGCTTGATTTTCAAAATATTTTTCAAATAAATTGTTTCTTAAAGTATCTTTATTCATAAATAAATCCCCTTATATTTTGGCCTTGAAAACATTAAACCATTTAAAATAAGACTTAATTAATTAGTAAATTCAAATTGTTCCTATGCTATATTATTCCCTTTAATTATTAAAATATAGAAAGGAATGCTACGTAATTAAAAAATAATAATATAAAAAGCCCTTAAAATAAGGGCAAAAATTCAAATGGAGCAGGTGATGGGAATCGAACCCACGTTATCAGCTTGGAAGGCTGAAGCTCTACCATTAAACTACACCT
>CANQBY010000122.1 GCA_947589695.1 uncultured Bacilli bacterium | reverse complement strand
CCCCTCTTCAGCCTCTTGAGTACTGCTCCAAAATTAAAGTACTATTTAAGTTTACACTAAAATAGGCTTTTAGTCAATATTAATTTGTTCTTTAGTAAGAATATTATTCAAAAAAAATATAATAATAAAATTAGGTGAACCTTATGGAAAATAAAATAGTTAAAAGATTAAAGGAAGAATTTAAACAAGTTCCGGATTTAACAATTAAGAAGGTAAAACTTAATTTTTTAGATACAATATATGTAATTTATATAGAAACAATTTGTTCTAGTGATAAAGTAAATGATTATATCTTAAAGAATTTAAGTAATATTAGTATTCATAAAAGAGCAAAAATTATTAATTTAGATAGTATTCTTCCAGGTCCCAATACGAAAAAAATTGCGAATTATGATGAAATAGAGTTTTATTTAACTAATGGTTTTACGATTATTATTAGAAATAATGAGTGTCTTGCTATTGAAACTAAAGGAGATATTAATAGAAGTGTACCAACACCGGATACGGAACCCGCGGTAAATGGACCAAAAGATGCTTTTGTAGAAAATTATCAAATTAATTTAGGTTTAGTTAAAAGAAGAATTAAAAGTAATAAATGTAAAACCGAAGAGTTTATTGTGGGAAGAAAAACTAAAACTAAAGTTGGAGTAATATACATGAGTGATATTTGTGAGGACGAACTCATTAACGAAGTAAAAAGAAAAATTGAAGCAATTGACATAGATGGAATATTAGATTCGAGTCAATTAGGACAATTAATTAATAATGAAGATAAGAACCACTTTCCAACTTATATTTTAACTGAAAGACCTGATAATGTTGCTCGAAGTTTATTAGAAGGAAAGATAGTTATTTTGGTAGATACCTCCCCTTTGGCCATTATTCTACCCGCCTTTTTTGCTGATTTTATTAATCCCGGCGCAGATCACTATAATAAAAGTACCAATATTAATTTTTTAAAAATGCTTAGATTTACATGTTTTTTCTTATCAGCTTTTGTGCCGGCGATATATATTGCTTTAGTTAATTATAATCAAGAGACGATTCCTACTCCCCTTTTGGTTAGTTTTGCTATTCAAAGAGATGGAGTACCTTTTCCGGCGATATTTGAAGCGATAATCATGCTTTTTATTTGTGAAATGCTAAGAGAAAGTGATATTAGATTTCCTAATTCTTATGGAAGTGCTATTTCAATTTTAGGTGCTTTAGTCCTAGGTGATGCGGCAGTTTCCGCAGGTATTGTTTCGCCAATTATGATCATAGTTATTGCGCTTACTTTTATGGCTAGTTTAATATTTACCGAAACTGAAGTAGTTAGTGCCCTTAGATATATGCGTTTTATTTTTATTATCCTTGCTTCTTTTTATGGAATATTAGGCATTTTATTTGGTCTTATTTTCTTTGTAATTAGAATTAATGAAGTCGAAACTTTTGGAAAACCTTACTTTTATCCTTTAGTTCCTTTTGATAAAACTTATTTTTTACAAACTGTGTTAAAAAAGCCTTTAAAAGATGATAAAAAAAGAAGTAAAATGCTAACTAAAAAGAATTTAGTAAAACAAGGGGGCAAATAATTATGAAAAAAATCCTAATTTTAATAGTTTTAACTTTATTTTTAGGGGGTTGTTATGATTATAATGAATTAAATGATTTAGCAATTATATCAGGGGTGGGAATTGATCGAGAAGATGATAAATTTGAGGTTACTTTTGAGATTTTAAGTACCAAAAAAGAAGGAGAACAATCGGGTGCTAGTTCCACTTATAATGTTTCTGCGAAAGGCAAAACCATCATGGAAGCCATCACTAACAATGGAAATTACATGGATAAAGTCCCCTATTTTGATCATATTGAAGTTGTCGTAGTTAGTGAAGATGTTGCCCAAAATTATTTAGAAGAAGTCGCTGAATATATGATTAGAAGTAGTAAATTCCGCAATGAAATGTATCTTACGGTGGCAAAAGATGCAAGTGCCAAAGAAGTAATTACCACAACTTCTAAAGAAAAACCAGTCGCGAGTTCCTTTATTGTCGATTTGTTAGAACACAGTAATAATTCTTCAAGTGCCGGATTTTATGTTCCTTTTGCCAAAACTTTGAATCGCATGATGACGAAAGGACAAGATGCCGTAACTTCAGTATTAAACGTGAAAGATAAACACATCGTTTTAGAGGGAATGGCTCTATTTAAAGATTTTAAATTAGCAACAATTATCGATAATAAAGAAGCTGCTGTCTTTAATTTACTTAATAATTTTAAAGCGAATACTGTTTTATTTGAGAATGCTTGTCAAGATAATAACAAAACAATATTAAGTGTTTATGAAGCTAAAATAAGTATTGAACCAAATAATGACTATACTTTAGTTACCGGAAAACTAAATGCGCGAATTAACGAAGATAGATGTGGGTATAATTTTAAAGAGAATGAAACTTATGATATATTAGAAAAAGAATTTACTAAAATAATTGAAAAGAACATGGATCAAGTATTAAATAATTTAAAAACATATCAATCGAATGCTTTAAGTATTGGAAAAAGTTATTATGATAAATATCGGAAAGAATATTATAATTTGTGGATGGATCAAGAAATTAAGTATGATTTAGATTTAAAAATAAATAAGAAAGGATTAATTTTTGAGGTGAAATAAATTGAAGACAGAACATATTATTTATTTTTTAACGCGAAGTTTATTTTTAGGCTTTGGGATATCTATTTTATTTCATCAAAGTGGGAAAGATGCTTATTTAGGAGCGATTTTAGGGTTATTTATCGGAATTATCATTACTTATTTTTATAATAAAATAATTAGTCTTAAAGAAGGACAAGATTTAGATGAGCTATATAAAAAAGATAAGATTGTAGGTATTATTACAAGAATTTTAATGGGAATTATTACTTATATTATTTTAATATATGCCTTAGTCTTATATGTTTCTTATGTAGTTAGTTTTTTACTGGTGACAACTCCCGAATATTATGTAATCATTCCCTTTATAATCCTAGCTTTATATGGAGCTTGTAAAGGACTTAAAATGATTAGTCGGATTTCGAGCTTTTTTATCGGGATTAGTTTAGTTTTAGTAATTTTTTCGGTATTAGGTTTAAGTGTATTTTTTGAGACGACTAACTTTTTACCAATTTTAACGAATACCCCTACTTCTTTTTTTAAAAGTGCTTTAACCTTCGCCGGGATTAGTACCCTTCCAAATATTTTGACTTTACATTTTAAGGATAGTGATTATAAAAAGAATTTAAAAATATATGTTATAGCTGGGGTGACAGTTATTTTAGCAATGATTTGTATTAATGGAACTTTAGGAGAAAGTCTAGTTAAAATATTTAGATTTCCGGAATATATGGTATTAAAACAATTAAAAATTTTTAAATTTATTGAAAAAGTAGAAAATATCTTCTCTTTAGTATGGGTAGTTGATTTATATGTTACCACAACTATGGCAATATATTCACTTAAAAAAACTTTGCCAATCAAATATAATAAAGGATTACTCATTGGATTACTTTTAATTACAATTTATATCGTGGATGCTTGGTTAGGATTTAATTATCAAAATGAACTTAGTATGTATTATATTTTACCTTATTTAGCTAGTGGTTTAGCTATAGGTATTATTATTCCTTTTGGGTATTTAGTTAAGAAAAAAAAAGAAAAATAGCTCTAATTAAAAAGCTATTTTAGGGCTAAAACTTGTTTTTTAGATAAACCCGTAGTTTTTACAATATCATCTACCGATATATTTAATTTTATTAAATTTCGAGCTATTTCTAAAGTGTTTTTCTCAATACCTTTTTTAATTCCTTCTTCGATTCCTTCTTCTATGCCATCCTGGATTGTTTCTTCTATCCATTCTTTTAAAGTATTTCCCCGGTCTTTATCTAATTCCTCATTCCATTCTTTTACATATTCTATTAT
>CANQBY010000121.1 GCA_947589695.1 uncultured Bacilli bacterium | reverse complement strand
GAGGTATGAATATGTATTACTATGGAAACAATGGTTACTATGGTGGTGGATATGGCGGATACCAACCATGCTGCAATAATGGCGGCGGTAGCTACGCTGGATATACAAGTGGTTATGGCTTAGGTGCAGCTATTTGGATTGTTCTATTTATCTTACTTGTTATCATCATTGGCGCTGGCTGGAGCTGGGGCGGCAACTACAACAATAATAATTAGGAAGGCTTCTCTTCCTTTTTAAATTGCAAAATTTCCAAATTTATGATAAAATATAACTGCTTTTGGGGTGAAAAGTTATGAAATTACCAGATTTAACTATCTTAGATGAAAAAGATAAACGTCTAAGAGTTATTAGTGAAGAAGTAAAATTTCCCTTATCTAACGAAACCAAAGACAAAATTAATGATATGATTACTTACTTAACTATGAGTCAAATTGAAGAATACAGCGAAAAATATCACTTACGAGCTGGTATGGGTCTTGCTTATGTTCAAATTGGTATTCCTAAACGAATCTTTGTAATCGTAGAAGAACTAGAGGATGGAAATTTTAAAAATTATATTATTATTAATCCAAAAATCATTTCTCACAGTGAAGAGCAAATCTATGTGGGTGAAGGTGAAGGCTGTTTAAGCGTCAACCGCGAAGTTGAAGGTATTGTCCCTCGTTTTGCTAGAATCACCATTGAAGCCCAAGATTTAGATGGTAACCCTTTTCGTATTCGGGTAAGGGAAGATATATCTGTTGCTTTTCAACATGAAATAGATCACTTAAATGGTATTTTATTCGTTGATAAAATAGACCCCCAAAATCCATATAAAAACATGGACAAATATCGTGAAATATAAGAGCACCCAAGCTCTTTTTATTTGGCTCTTAAACAAAAAAGAGCAAAGAATTTAATTCATCACTCCTTAATGTTTAAGAATCTTAACTATAATTATTTTTTTAAGCTTTCTCTAAATTTACACTTACTATCTTACTTACACCTGACTCTTGCATGGTTATTCCATATAAGATATCAGCATATTCCATTGTTCTTTTCTTATGAGTAATTAAGATAAACTGTGTATTATCTTCTTTTTCCTTTAAATACTTGCCAAATGTATCAACATTGGCATCATCTAACGCTGCTTCAACCTCATCTAAAATGCAAAACGGACTTGGTTTTACATTCAATATTGCAAATAATACCGCGATGGCTGTTAAAGTTTTTTCTCCGCCCGATAATAAAGCAATCGAATTTAACTTTTTACCTGGTGGTTCGGCACTAATCTCTATCCCGGTATTAAGTAAATCATCCGGATTTGTAAGTTTTAAAGTTCCTCTTCCTCCTTTAAATAACTTTTTAAATACTAAGTTAAATTCTGTGCTTATTTTATCAAAAGTATCTTTAAATCTTTCAATCATGATTTTATCCATTTCAGATATTATATTATTAAGTTCCGAAGAAGAATCTTCTAAATCATTGCTCTGTTTAATTAAGAAATTATATCTTTCGGATACTCTTTCATATTCTTTTATTGCCCCCACATTTACTGTTCCTAAATTAGTAATTTCTTTTTTTAATTCTTCTACTTTGCTTCTGGCTAAATCTACTGGCATGGTAAGTTCAAAATTAGCGCAAGCATATTCATAAGTCATCGCATAATTTTCAGATAACTCTAAGAGTAAATTATCCAATTTAACATCATATTTTCCTAATTTAATCTCTTTTTCTTTTAAGTCATCTTGTAATCTATTATAATCCATATTAACTTTTCGATATTTGCTTTCTACTTCACTTATCTTTAAAGCTAAATCTGACTTATCTTTTTTAAGTTTTTCTAATTCTCCTTCAGTAATATCTTTTTTACTTGCTACCTCACTTGCTTCTTCTAAAATACTAACTAATTTTTTATCCAGTTTATTTTCGCCAATTTCTTCATTACCTTTAATTTCTAATTCTTTTTTATCTAAATCGGCTTCTAATGTTCTAATTTTATTAGTTCTGGTATTAAGTATTTCATTTAAATTAATTAATTGTTTCGCAATTTCTTGAGCTTTATCTTCATCTTGTTTAAAATTAAGATTAAATTCTCGATATTCATTGCGTTTATTTTCTAATTCAATTTTGGTAACTTCTAACTTTTCTTGTAATTCATTTAATTTAACTTTGTCACTCATAAGACTATTGCTACTCTTATTAAAACCACCCGTAATTGATCCTCCTGAGTACAATATTTCCCCTTCTAATGACACTATTTTATACCGGTAATTTAAAATTTTTCCAATTGTATTTACATCATCAATATTTCTTACCACAATTACATTACCCAGTTGATTTTTAATTATTTCTTCATATTCTTTATCATAACTTACTAAAGCACTGGCAATATTAACAAAACCGGCATTATTTTTAATTTTGGCAATATCTTCTTCATTTACATTTTTCCCCTTAATTATATTTAAAGGAAAAAAAGTAGCTCTTCCTAACTTATTTTCTTTTAAGTAATTAATACATTCTTTACTAGCTTCTTCATTTTCCACCACTAAAAAGTTGGTTGCTGCCCCCAAAGCTGTTTCAATCGCCACATTATACATCGCTTCCATCTCAATTATATTTCCAATTGTATTATGTACGCCTGTAAGTCGCATATTATTTAACACACTTCTAACTGCACTAGGCATTTTCGAATTATTATTAATATTATCTTCTAAGATCTCTATTTTATTTTGTAAAACTAATATTTCTTTATCACAATCATTTATTTTGGTTTCTAAAGTATTTTTCTTTACTTTCTTGGTAATTATTTCATTATCAATTTTATCTTTTAATACTGATTTTTCTTTAATATCCGCGATTATATCATTAAGTTTAACTCTTTCTACATCAATTTCTTTTTTAAGATTTAATTGTTCTTCTTTAAGTTTTATTGATATTTCTTCCAAATTATCCGTTTTCGTTTCATATTTTTTTCGTTCCATGGTTACTAATTTTTCCGCTTCTAAACTGGCTAAATTTTCCGTTAATTTAATATATTCATTATTTTTTGCATTTATTTTTTCATCTAATTTTAAATCATCTAATTTTAATTTTTCTAATTTTGATGAATCTTCCGTATTATTAGTACTCATAGTTGTAAGTTCTTTTTGTAAAGCTTCAACTTCGGTTTTAATTTTTTTATAATCAATATTAATTTCCGCGATATCTCCTGCGATTAAAGCTATTTCAATATTTTTTAATTCTTCACTTAAAGCTAAATATTTCTTTGCTACTTTACTTTGTTTTTCTAAAGGTTTTACCGATTTATCTAACTCCTCAATTACAAGTTTAATTCTCGCGATATTCTCTTCGGTCTTTTCTAGTTTTTTCAAACTAATTTCTTTCCGTTTTTTATATTTTAAAACTCCCGCGGCATCTTCAAAAATTGTTCTTCTCGCTTCTGGTTTACTACTTATTATATCCAAAACATTACCTTGCGAAATAATATTAAAGGAATCATTCCCGGCCCCAGTATCTAAAAATAAATCGGTAATATCTTTAAGTCGGACTTTACTATTATTTAAAAAATATTCGTTTTCTCCTGTATTATAAATAACTCTTTTTATTTCTATTTCTTTAAATTCACTATTTAAATAATGATCACTATTATCAAATAATAATGCTACATAAGCTCTGGTCTGGGGATCTCTTGTTTTTGAACCACTAAAAATAACATCACTCATTGCTTCTGTTCCTCTAAGTGATTTAACACTTTGTTCTCCTAAAACCCATCGTACGGCATCAACAATGTTACTTTTCCCCGAACCATTAGGTCCCACAATCGCTGTAATTCCCTTTTTAATTTCTAAATCAATTTTATCAGCAAAAGATTTAAAGCCATAAGCTCTTATACTTTTTAAATACAAACTAATCACCCTTTACTTTAGCCATTTTTTTAAGTGCGTCTCTTGCCGCTTGTTGTTCGGCATCCTTTTTACTCTTTCCACTTCCCCGGCCATAAACCATTCC
>CANQBY010000120.1 GCA_947589695.1 uncultured Bacilli bacterium | reverse complement strand
CGTGGGTTTATTTGCCGATTTGATGGGGATAATCGCCGCTTTTGTGATTACTATAATTTTTTTTGCTTAGTTTTTTTATTCGACAAAAGTTTTACAAAAAGTATGATAAGATACTAATGGTGATGAAAATTTGAAGAATCAATTTAAAGTATTTATGGTGGCTGTAATTATCGGAATAGGTGTTGCTTTAGTTTTTAATAAATTAGATAAAAATATAATTGCCACCGCGTTAAGTCCTTCGGTAACTTATTTTAGTGTCGGAACTTATAATGATTTAGAGATGGCAAAATCAAAGAAAAATAATTATGAAGAAGCAATTATTTATAATGATAAAGGGTTATACAAAGTAATTATAGGAGTTTATAGTAACCCAGATACGATTCTTTTAATGCGAAGTTATTTTAAAGATCAAAACTATACTTTTAGTGAAGATAAAATGAAAATGAGTAATGAGTTTATAAATAGTATTGAAAACTTTGAATTATTAATTAAAAGTAGTGATAAAAGTTATTATGAATCGTTAAATAAATCGATTTTAGAAGTTTTTAGTCGCATGATAAATTCTTAAAAGGATATACTACTTATTAAGGGTGGAAATATGCGAAAGAAAATATTTTTTTGTTTAAGTTTACTTCTAATTTATATTCTTTTTTTAAGTAAAGATACTATAATTGGTTTATTTAATAATAAAGAAATAGAATTATGTACCAATGATAATTATTATCAAAAAGAATATGAGAATATTAGTAAATTATTAGAAATAGAACCCAATAATTATCAAATTAGATATAGTAAAGTAATCTTAAGAGATGTATATGAGTTTTATAATAAATTTAGTATTGATAAAGGAAGTAAAGATATGATAAAAGAAGGAGATTTAGTAATAAATGAATTAGGGTTAATTGGGAAAATAAATAAAGTTTATCAAAATTATAGTGAAGTTATAATGCTTACGAATAAAGATATTAGTTTATCGGTAAAAATTAAGGACGCTTATGGAATATTAAGTTCGAAAGATAAAAAAATAATAGTTAAAAATATTAAATTAAATGAAGAAATTAATTTAGATGATCAGGTATATACTTCGGGTTTAACAGGATATCCGGAGGGAATATTAATTGGAAAAGTTAAAAATATTAAAAAAGATGATTTAGAATTAGAATATCAAATTGAAATTGAGCCAGTAGTTAATTTAAAAGAAATTAGTTATGTAGGAGTAATTAGAAATGCTACTAGTAATTAGTGATATTATTTTAGATATTATAAGTAAGTATCCTATTTATTTATTTTTATTAGATATTTTAATTTTAAAAAAAGATGATATTCATAAATTAATTATTCATAGTTTAATATTAGATTTATTAATTATGAATTCTAGTTTTATAATAACAATTATTGTGGGAAGTATATTTATTATATATAAGAAATTACCAATTAAAAAAATAAATATAATTAATTATATATTAAGTATAAGTTTGATATTTGGAATATTTATAAGTATTTTAGGAATAGTAAATCATTATAGTTTAAAGTTTATTTTTGAATTAGGTTTAAAATATTATCTAATTAATTTACCAATTTACATATTAAGTTATAAAATATTAGAAAAACGCATAAAATTAGCTAGGTGATTAAATGGATGCTAGCGAAATAATTAGAAAAAATAAACAGAAAAGAAATAGTTATATGAGTGGTAAAAATGAAAATAATAATGATAAAAAAATTAAATATTTAAAAAATTTAATTTCTCGGGTATTACTTAGTATTATATTTATTTTAGGAAGTGTAATATTTACGAATCTAAGTCAAAATAATAAAGAATTATATCAAAAGGTCGTATTAGAAGATTCATTAGAATTTCGCAAAATTAATGAATGGTATCAAGGTTTATTTGGGAATGTAGATATAATTAAAAAAGATGATAGTACGGCCGTATTTTTTAATACAATTAATTATACAACTTTAGAAAAATATAAAAATGGAGTGAAATTAAAAGTTAATCCGGGTGAAATTATTAATGTTATTACCAGTGGAATAGTAGTTTTTATGGGAGAAAAAGATAATTTAGGAAATACCATTATTATTCAAGGAAATGATGGAGTAGATATTTGGTATTCCAATATAACCGATACCGATATTAATATTTATGATTATGTAGAAGCAGGTTCAATTTTAGGTTTAAGTAATAGTGATTATATTTATTTAACAATTAATAAAGATGGTAAATATATAAGTTATGAAGAATATCAAGAACAAATTTAAGATAAATGGGGCTACTTATGGGATTATTTTAACTTTTTTACTAACGGGATTAATTAAAAATATAATTTTAATTTATATTATTATTATAATTCATGAATTGGGTCATATTATAACTATTAAAGGGTTTCATTACCAAATTAAAAAAGTAGAAATATATCCGATGGGGGGAGTAACAAGTGTTGATAAAAAAATAAATTCGAGTGTGAGCAAAGATATTATAGTCGGGTTTATGGGAATAGGAGCACAGATTCTCTTATTTTTTATATTTGATGGTTTATTTAAAATAAATCTTATTTCTTATAATACTTTTAATTTATTTAAAACATATAATAAAACAATTATGATATTTAATTTAATTCCCATGATACCTTTAGATGGATATGTAATAGTAAAAGGGGTTTTAGAACTCTTAGTAGCTTATAAAAAAGCTTTTTATCTAAGTGGGATAATAAGTATTTTAAGTATGGGGTTATTTATTACTTATAATGAAGTTTTGTCATTAAATAATTATTTAATTATTAGTTTTTTAATTTATAAATTAATTAAAGAAATAAAAAATTTTAAATTTTTATATTGGCGATTTTTAATAGAAAGATATTTAGATAATTTTAAATATAAAAAAATTAAATATCATCAAGATAATAATTTAGCTAAATTAAAAAAAGAGACTTATCATTATTTTAAAAATAATAATAGTTATATAAGTGAAAAGAAAATACTGGCTAAAAAGTTTAATTTAAAATAATTTTTAAGGTTTTTAGGTCTTATTTGGGGAAAAAGAAGTAGAAAAAGGTTTGACAAAAGAAGGGTTTTTTGCTAGAATTATATACGCGAAATGCTTTTTGGTATTCGTAAAAAACCACACAGACATGGTTTTAGAAAAAAAGATTTAGTCTTTTTACCATTATGGTGCGTCTTAAATTAAAAAAGGAGGAATGAATATGAAAGCAGTATTTACAACAGGTGGAAAACAATATTATGTTACTGAAGGTGATGTAATATATGTTGAAAAGTTACCTAATGAAGTAGGAACAGAAGTTACTTTTACCGAAGTTTTAGCTTTAGGTGATAAAATAGGTCAACCATATGTAGATGGAGCGAAGGTTGTTTGTTCAGTTGAGAAACAAGGTCGAGCTAAAAAAATTAAAGTATTTAAGTATCGACCAAAGAAAAAATATCGTAAAACTCAAGGTCATAGACAACCATATACAAAATTAGTTGTTAAGAAAATTGGCTAATTATGATTAAAGTTAATATTAGTAAAGATAAAATTATTATTACTGGCCATGCTGATTATGAGGAGTATGGAAAAGATATTGTTTGTGCGAGTGCTTCAAGTATCGTAATTACCAGTATTAATGCGGCACTTAGAATTGATAAAAACTTTTTAATTTATCAAGAAGATAAAGATAAACTTACAATAGATATTAAAGGTAATAATAAAGATTGTTTGCTAGTAATAGAAAATATGATAGAAATGCTACAAGAGTTAGCATTAACTTATAAAAAAAATATAGAGATTAGGAGGAAATGACCATGAATTTTATGAAATTAAATATCCAGTTATTTGCGCACGTTAAGGCTCAAGGTTCAACTCAAAATGGTAGAGATTCAAGAGGTCGCAGATTAGGAGCTAAAGCCAGTGATGGAGAAGTTGTAAATGCAGGATCAATACTTTATCGTCAAAGAGGAACAAAGATTTATCCCGGAACTAATGTAGGTATGGGAAAAGATCATA
>CANQBY010000119.1 GCA_947589695.1 uncultured Bacilli bacterium | reverse complement strand
CTCGAGGAACTGGTAAAACTAGTACTGCGAAAGTTTTTGCTAAGGCTATCAATTGCTTAAATCCTGGCGAAAATGGCCCATGTAATACTTGTGAAAGTTGCCTAAACTTCAAAGATAATGCGGATATAATCGAAATAGACGCCGCTTCCAATAATGGAGTCGATGAAATTCGAGAAATAATTAATAATATCAAACTAGCCCCCGCTTATTCTAAATATAAAGTTTATATTATTGATGAAGTTCATATGCTTAGTACTAGTGCTTTTAATGCTTTACTATTAACTTTAGAAGAACCACCTAAACATGTCGTGTTTATCTTAGCAACGACCAATATTGAAGCAGTCCCTATTACCATTCTTTCGCGGTGCCAACGTTTTGATTTTCATAAAATAACCACTAATGATATTTTAAATCGGTTAAGATTTGTCGTTAAAGAAGAAAATATTGCCATTGATGATGAAGCTTTAGAGGAAATTGCTTATATTAGTGATGGTGGTTTAAGAGACGCTTTGAGTATCTTAGATCAATTATCTAGTAATACAAGTAAAGTAACTATTAATGAGGTTATTTCCCATTTTGGTTCCGCTTCAAAAAAACAAATCAATGATTTATATAGTTATATAGTTAATAATGATACATCTAAGTTTCTTGATATTATGGCCAAGTTTAAAAATCTCGCAATTGATTATAAACTTTTAATTAAAAAACTTCTTGAAAAAATCGAAACCGAAGCTATTGCTTCCAAAAAAAATCGCGACTATCAAGGTTTGTCATATAGTGATTTGAAATCTATGGCTTTTGAACTTGCCGATATTTCCAATTTTGTTAATATTAATATTGATCCGTATGTCTTAATTGAAATAACGTTGTTAAAATATTTTCAGAATCCCGCTTCTTTAGAACATAAAGAAATAGAAACGAAATCTCCTAAAGAAGAACAGAAAAAGGAATCTCCAGCTGTTTCGCCTAAAGAAGAACCAACCCAAAATCAACCTGCGGAAACTTTAAAAGAAAATCAACCAAAACCCCCTGAAGAATTGAAAGATTCTATGGAAAATCTTCATCCTGTCCGGGAAATGGATCCTAATTTACTTGAATTAATTAAAGTGCGCACCAATAACTGTCTTTGTGAGGCTTCCAAAGAAAATCTTCAAAATCTAAAACCATTATGGCAAAAATTTCTGACAACTTTGTCCAATAAGACCTTGCTTAATCTTATTATTGATAGTAATATAGTAGTGGCCAGTAAAAATATTGCTATCATTACAGATAATATCGCGGGAACTGTCACTTTAATTAATAAAAATCTCAAAGATTTAAGCAGTGAATTTAACAAATTTACCCAACTTAATTATAAGTTTGTTGCTCTAACAACCAGTGCTTGGCAAGAAGAAAAAACAACCTATATTAATAATTTAAAAAATAAAATAAGTTACACCATGCTTGAAGAACCTACTTTAAATGAAAAGTCAGCTCCACCTGTGCTAAATGATTTAGAAGCCACGGCTTATCAAGTATTTGGTCAAGCTAAAATTGAAATTGAATAAAAAAGAAAGAAGGAAAAATAAATGAATATTCAAACATTAATGGCTCAAGCTCAAAGAGTCCAAAAAGAAATAACTAAAAAGAAAGACGCCATCGAAAGTAGTACTTTTGAAGGTAAATCTGAATGGGTAACAGTTACGATGAATGGTAAAAAAGAAATTTTAGATTTAAAAATAACCTATACAGGTACCATTGAAAATGACGATAAAGAAGCCTTAGAAGATATGATTAAAATTGCTATTAATGCAGCAACCGCGGAAATAGATAAAAGATTTGATACCGAAATGGGTGCTTATGGTAATCTAGGAAGTATTTTCTAATGAACTATCCCCACGATTTAGAAAAATTAATTAATTATTATGCCAAATTACCCGGGATTGGTGAAAAAAGTGCCGAACGTCTAGCCATTGCTACTATTGAATTTAGTGATGAAGAAATTAAAGAGTTTAGTAGTACTTTAGAAAATGCCAAGAAAAATCTTACGAGGTGCACCATCTGTGGCCATTTAACCGACCAAGAAATTTGTGATATTTGTCGCGATGAAACCCGAAATCCTAATCTTATCTGTGTAATTGAAGATTATAAAAGTGTTTTTGCTTTTGAAAAATCTGGGAAATTTAATGGCACTTATCATGTGTTAAACGGTTTAATTTCTCCTATTGATGATATTGGTCCTGAAGATATTAATTTAGATAGTTTAGTAAAAAGAGTAAAAGAGTTAGATAATCCTGAACTTATTTTAGCGTTAAAACCCACCATTGAAGGTGAAGCTACAACTCTTTATATTAAAAAGATTCTTGAATCGGAAAAAGTAACGATTTCTCGTCTTGCTTATGGTATTCCTATTGGTGCCGAAATTGACTATTTAGATAATGTTACTTTAGAAAAAGCTCTCGAAGACCGTAAGAAAATATCAGAATAAATTATAGCCTTAAGTCATATATTTAACTGTGATGAAAATGGCAAAAAAAATAATAAAATTAGTGAAAAAATTATGTATCGCCTTTGTAATGTTATATGGTTTAAATCTTATTTTAACCTCTGTTGATATATTTTTACCTATCAACATTATATCTTTATCTTTAGTAACCCTCTTAGGTATTCCTGGTTTACTTAGCTTAGTCATAGTTTTTTTCCTAATCTAGTAGGTGATTTTTATGTTTCAAAATCCTATCTTAAATGAAATACTAACCAAATATCGTGAGAACAAGCTAGCTCACGCTTATTTAATTGAAACAAATAATTTAGATTTAGCTCTTCAAGATTTAAAAGAACTAATTAAAAATCTCAATTGTCCCCATAATTTTACTAGCAAGTGTACGGAATGTAACCTATGTAATTTAATAAATCTAAATAACCTTCCTAGTTTAAAAATAATTGAACCTGATGGAGCTAATATTAAGAAAAATCAAATTGAAACTTTAAAAACTGATTTTAGTTCGATTCCCCTCTATAGTAAATTTAATATCTATATAATTAAAAATGCTGAAAAGTTAAATGCTAGTAGTGCTAATGCTATGCTTAAATTTGTTGAAGAACCCACCCAAGGTATTTTAGGTTTCTTTTTGACATCTAATAAAGATGTTATGATTGAAACTATTAAAAGTCGTTGTCAAACTTATACTTTAAACTATGAAACGGAATCTTTAAATAGTAAACTTAATATTTCTAATGAATTATATGCCGAATATTTAAAAGCTATTCCCAAGTATTTAGAAGATATTTATAGTTCAAAAATAATTAATCATAAAAAAACTCTTTTAAATATTTTTCCGGAACGGCAAGATATCGAAAATATATTAAAGATAATCTTAGCTATATATTATGCTTACTTTTTAAAATTAAATCAGAAACCCTATGATCAAAATCTTACTAACATATATCTTATACCAGATAATTTACAAGAAATTTCTCAAAAATTACAAATTATTACTAAAATTATTACAAATATGAGTTATAATGTTAGTATCGAATTAATATTAGATAAATTTGTTATAGAAATGCGAGGTACTCATGAATAACTATAATATATATGGTGTTAACTTTAAAGATAATGGTAAAGTTTATAATTTTAAAAGTACTTTTAAATGTCCTCTTAATGTTACTGTTATTACTGAAACTGAAAAAGGAGAACAATTTGGTAAAGTAGTTAGTATTATTGAAGAAAATACAATATCTAATCCTGAAGAACTAAAAGATATTATTCGAATTTCCACCAAAAGTGATTATGACCAATACTTAAAAAATCTTCGTGATGCCGAAAAAGCTTTAAAAGATTGCCGAAATTTAGTAAAAGAATTAAATTTGGATATGAAAGTAATTAATGCTAATTTTACTTTTGACCGGAAACAATTAATCTTTAATTTTCTCGCCGATGAACGGATTGATTTTCGCGAACTAGCCAAAAAACTTGCTGCGATATATCGAACTCGGATTGAATTGCGTCAAATTGGTGCTCGAGATAAAGCTCGGGAAATCGGCGGTGTTGG
>CANQBY010000118.1 GCA_947589695.1 uncultured Bacilli bacterium | reverse complement strand
CATTTAACTTATTATACTCTAATCAGACTTATTTCAGTTTTTTTATTAAAAACAGAATTTCAAATGAAAATTAACGAGTTTTGGCTATCTTTTAAGTTTTACTATCTTTTTTAAATAAAAGGTGCTATAATATTTAAAGCAAGTGAGGTGGGCTTATGAAGACTATAAAGAAAAATTTACCTGAAGGGGTTAAAAAACAATTTGGACTTGTTAAAGGTGTTAAAGTAAGATTTATAAATAAAAATACAAAAAAGAAAAAAGCTAGTAAGTAATAAAGTTGTAAGATAAAAGTATACACAAAAAAGTGTATGCTTTTTATTGACAACTTCAGTAAGTAACTAGTTTTTATTTTGAAATAATTTATAGCTATAAATAAATCCGTAGATAGTACTTATTACAAATAATAATAAGTCTAGTGGTTGTTCATGATAAAAAACTGCTCCGGTTAAATCAATAGTTAAAATAAGAAAGATAATAATATTTATAATTAAAAGAGGTAGTTTATGGCGTTTTTTATATAGAAAATAATTAAGAACCATAATAACACTAAAAACAAGATATTCATAAACAAAACTTAAAAAAAGAGCAAAAGCGGAATGGGATGCATTGATAATATTTTCTTCAATATAAGTACTTGCAGTTAGAGCAGAAATACTAATATAGCCAGCATAAGTAAAATATAATATAGATATAACATAAAGAGTTATAAAAGATATACGGGTTAAAACTCTTTTTTTATTTAATTTGGGTTTCATATTATTTCCTTTCACTTTTTAATTTTAAATTCATTTTTTTAGATTGGAAGATACGTTTATCCATAATTTTTAAGTTTTTAGATATTAAAGGTTTAAATTTCATTTTATCTAAAACATCCTTTTGTAAATCTATTCCTGGAGCTATTTCGATTAATTCGACACCTTCTTTCGTTAATTTAAAGACTGCTCTTTCCGTAACATATAAAACATCTAAATTATTTTTTAAAGCATTTTTACCACTGAAAGTGATTTGTTCAACTTTATTTACAAACTTAGCTTTACTACCTTCGGTTTTAATATGTAATTTACCATCTAAAACTTCTTCATCTAAATTGCCGGCAGTAAATGTACCCATAAAAATTATTTTTCGAGTACTTTGAGTAATATTGATAAAACCACCCGGACCGGTAACTCTAGTACCAAATTTAGAAACGTTAACATTACCTTTTTTATCGACTTCCGCGAGACCTAAAACTGTCATATCCAAAAAGCCACCGTTATATAAATCAAAAGTTTCAGCAGTAGAAATAATGCTTTCAGGGTTAATACTGGCACCAAAGACTACTCCACCAATTGGAACACCACCCATGGGACCACTTTCAATAGATAAAGTTAAATCTTCAGAGAATCCTTCTTCCGCGGCGACTTTGGCAACCATATCTGGCATACCAACTCCTAAATTGATAACATAACCTTTTTTTAATTCCATTGCACTACGACGAGCACAAATTTTGCGTTCGGTTAAAGGTTCAATCGGTATTTTACTTAAAGAAATTCTTTTATCGCCAGTTAGTTCAGGCCGATATTTAGGAATGTTATACTCACCTAGAGTTTCATCAGGTTTAGAAACAACAATATAATCAACTAATTTATTATGAATTAAAACATCTTTAGCTCGCAGTGAACCTTTAGGTTTAATTTCTTTTACTTCGACAATAACTATTCCCCCAGAATTATGAGCAGCGGCAGCCATATTATATTGTTCACCTAAAACAGCTTCATGTTCAAAACTAATATTACCATCAACATCAGCATAAGTAGCTTTAATTAAGGCAACATTAATAGGAAAAGATTTATAAAATAAATAATTCTTTTTATTTATAGGCATTAATTCAACAAGAGGTTTTTCTTGCTTAGCAAGTTCATTGGCACAACAACCATCAAGACGAGGATCGGCAAAAGTATCAAGACCAATGTGAGTAATTATACCTGGTTCACCACCGGCGATAGCCCGCAGTAAGTGATTTAAAACTCCTAGAGGTAGAGCAAAAGCGGGAAACTCATTATTACCGATGGCATTGCCAAAAACTTTACCCATACCTAAGTGAGCACAAATAGCTTTTCCAACTAAGCCTTTAGGACTTAGCAAATTCATCCCGACATCGTCTGTTGTTAAATTACCAGGAGATATTCCGGTAACAACTGTTATGTTTCGAGGTTTTTTACTTTTTTGATAGGAATTATGAATGGCATGGAGTAAACATTCAGGAGAACCGGAGCCTCCACTGCCACTTATTGCAATTGTATCATTATTTTTTAAATATTTACAAACTTCTTTTTCTGTTATTATTTTCATATTGAGCCTCCTATAGTAATTTAATTATACCTTAAATTAATTAAATAAAAAAGATAGTTTGCACTATCTTTAATTTTTTTTCTGCAAGATGGTTGCTTCCATAATCATTTTTATCAGAATACTTAAGATGATAGTAATGATAACTGTTGGGATAAAAATGAGCCAGAAAGAATAAATTGTTGCAGCTGAGTTCTTACCAAGTACTCTTAACATAAATATAGCTACTGGATAATGTAACATATAAATGTATAAAGAAATACTTCCAAGATAACTAAATAAGCTATGGGTTGTATCATTATTTAAAGCTTTAGTTAAATAGTCTTTGTTTAGTAAACATAAACCAATAACAACTATACATAATAAGGCAACTGTCCAACGATCTAAATTAAACCATGTTGGTTGGTAAATTGTGTACCAAAGTAGTAATGTAGAAACAATAACATTTAGAACTGTTAAAGCTATCTTACCAGTTTCGCTGAATTCTTTTTGTTTGAAATGTTCAATAATATAATATAGTAACATTCCGCCTAGCATACCAAGCATAACATAAAGAAGACCATTGTTGAAACCAATAAAAGCAGTAGTATCAGTAGCAGCTCCACCCATTCCATTAGTAGATGCAGTTTGAAGTCCTAAAGTTGACCATGCAGTTTGAGCAGCACGAGTATTAGTAAATGCCCACCATCCACTTAAGAAAATAAAAGTAAATGGAGCAATTAGACCACGCATTGTATCTTCACTCTTGCATAGACCCCAATAAATGAAGTAGCCAACAATAATGATTGCTGAAATAAACCATAAGGTACCATTAAGATTGAAGAATTCACCATTAACGCTTCTTAATCCAACAGCATGAAATCCTAAAAATTCCCAAGCACTATTTAAAGTCATAGAGCAAATTTGTTGGAATGTATAATCAGGATAGAAGAATTTAGTACTGATTAATACACCTAAAGCATATCCTAAAATTAAGACTGGCATTAAAGCTTTTACTCTGGTCCAAGTATATTCCCAAGCTCTAGTAGTAGCACTTTTTTGTTGATATTCTTTTTCTTTATTTAATTTTCTAAAGTGTGATACTAAGAAATAGCCGGCTGTTAAAGTGAAGATAAATAATACTTCACTAGATCCAAAGAACCAATTACTTGTTTCCATCCAATAACCATTAGAACCATTAGCACTTCTAGCAATTATCCATCCAGTATGGAAACCAATAATAGCAATTGATATTAAGAAACGCCATAATTCAATAGCAACATTTCTTTTTGTTGGTTTTACCTCCACTTTTGCTGGAGCCTTTGCTTCAGGTTTAGCAACTACTTTGGTAGTACTTTTAGAAGCGGCTTTCGCTGGTGTTGCTTTTTTAACAACCTTTTTAGCTGGGGCTTTACTTGTAGTTTTTCTTGTTGTAGTTTTTGTCTCTTTCTTTTCCATTTTTCAACTCCTCCTCTATTATAAATTATAATAGAAATTATTTTTTTAGTCAATTCGTTTAAAGCTATTTTAAAGCCTTTTTAGAAGAAAGGTTACTAATAAAAATAAAAAAGATAGACTCTTATATAAGCCTATCAATATAAAGTAATAAAAATATAACTTGCCCTTAGATAAAAGGTTCGCACTAAAGGCAAGATTATTATTCAACTATATAGGGATTGTTTGTGGTGCCTTTTGTATCATTATCTGTAAATTTAAATTTTGTACCA
>CANQBY010000117.1 GCA_947589695.1 uncultured Bacilli bacterium | reverse complement strand
ATAACGGCCTTCTAAGTAAGCTACACCAATACCAATATGTTTAAAATTAGCATTAATCATATTTTGATAATGGCCAGAAGAGTTACGCCAACCAGTAGAGACGGCAGCAGGTGTGGAATATCCAGCCGCAATGTTTTCACCTAAAGTATAATATTTATCTCTAATACCTAAATCAGAAAAAACGGTAAAACAACTTTGATTATCATTACTACCTGGACGAGCATGAGATACTTTTCCAGACCAAGCCATTTCTAAAGCTCGAATGTTAGCAGCAATAGTTAAATCATTATCTAATGAAATGTTTGGGCTCGATACAGCAGAGCGATATTCATTAACATATTTTAAAACTTCGTTTATTTTAGAAGCATAAGTTTTACTATTAGCAAGAGCTTCAGCTTTTAAATCATTAGATGTAGCTTTAAATCCCGATTTATCATAAGTAGTTTTTTTAGTTTTACGACTAACTTCGGTTTTAGTTCCATCGGCGGCTACTTGATAGGTAACAGTTTCTATTGTGGTTATTTTAACACCATATTTTGTAGTTTCCGTTGTTTGATCTTCGGTTATAGTTTGAGTTTCTTCGGGTTTAGTTTCGGTAGGAGCAGTTTCAGTTGGCTTGGTTTCTGTTGAAGTTTGGGGTTTAGAAGTTTCAGGTTGAGGGGTTGTTTCAGCTTTTTTAATAGTTAATTTAGTTTTGGATGTGGTTTCATTGCCATTAGAGTCTTGAGCTTTAATTTCAATTTCATAAGTTCCTGCTTTGGTGTATTTACCCATTTCTGTTTTTGTAAATTCATAAGTACATTCTTGATTACTATTATCGGTGCAAGATTTAATAAAGTTTTTAATAGTATATTTAGCATTCTCCTTAATTGATACTTCTTGTAAAGTAAGGACAGGTGCTTCTGTGTCTTGGATAGTAAATTCTTTAGAGTATTCTTGATCTTTATAAGTTATAACTATTTTATAAGTACCAAAATCAGATAAAGTTTCTTGGGTGTATTCTTCATCATTAAGATAAATTTTAAGAGTAGCTTCAACGTCTTCTTCAGTTACTAAATCATTTAAAGTAGGAATTTTCGCATTTAAACTAAATTCTAAATTGTCTTTAAAGGTAAGAGAATCTTCTGTTTCTTCTTTAAAGGTTGGGTTAGATTTAGCATTAGAATTATTATCTTTAGAAGAATTATTTTGAGGCATAAAAGTTTTGGCAAGAAAGAAACCCCCGATGGCAATTACTAAAATAAGAATAATAAATAAAATATTTTTAGCTTTTTTTGTTTAATTTTAATTTCATAACTATAAACTCCTTTTGAAATATTATACTACAAAACTTTTAAAATGTATCTAGCTTATTTATTTAAAAATATTGTTTTTCATTTATTTTTATATCCAATTTTTAATAGTTAATTTTTTTGTTCTTTTATAATTTTTACCAAGAAATAATTTTAAGTAATGGTGCAGATTGACTGTAGTTGTTATATGTGCTATTATTTAAATGAAGTGGTTGGTCGCAATTGTAGCTTCCCGTCACTTCTTTTTATTATGCCTTCATTTATATAAATTTTTTTAAAAATATTATCTTGCATAGTTAGAAATTTTAAAAAGTTCTTTAATTAAAAAAAATTAGATTTGCTCTAATTTTTTAGAATGTCATTAATAGTTATTTGACTCGGTTTGATTTTGGTTAATTTAGTATAAGGAATGGGATAAGAAATACTAGGTTTAGCTTTTAATCTTAGAGAATATGGAGCAACAAAGGTTGCACTTTTTTTATTACGAAGATAATCAATAAATATTTTTCCTTTGCGAGCTTCTTTTTTGATATTTGTCGTGTATTTATCGGGGTATCTTGCTTCCATAAGTTCGGCAATATTTTGGGCTATTTTACTAAATTTAGGCCAGGACATTTTAGTATCGATTGGGACCATCACATGATAACCTTTACCACCACTAGTTTTAAGGGTGGATTTTAAATTAAATTCTTTTAAGATTTTTTGCAAATCTTTGACTCCTTCTCGAACATTTTTAAGACTTAGATTTTCGTCTGGGTCAAAATCAAAAACCATTAAATCAGGATGGTTTAAATCATCTATTTTACTACCCCAGATATGAAATTCAAAACTATTCATTTGGACTTCATTTATTAAGCCTTGTTCATCTTTAATATAATAGTAATCAGAAGTTTTTGGGCCTTTTTTAATATTTATTTTACCTAAGTAAGGATTAGAGGTAAAATGTTTTTTAAAAAATTTGGGAGTATTAAAACCATCGGGTTCTCTTATAGTACTAATTAAACGATTTTCAATTAAAGGAAGCATTTTAGGGGCTATTTTATGATAATAGAGGGCAATATCTAATTTGGTTACGCGGGGATTTTTAAAAATTATTTTATCAGGATTGGTGATTTTAATACCACAGACAATTGCGTCTTTTTTAGATGTTTTTAGTTTTGTTTTCTTTTCATTATTAGTTATCTCTTGCATGGTACGGTTAGTTTTAATACTAGTTGAATATTTTTTTAAATCTATATTGGATACATATTTATCCTTTTCTTTTATTAAAAGCCAATTATTATCTTTAAATTTAACTAAACTCCAAGCTCCTTTTAATCTTTGACCATGTAAGATAAACTTAAGATTTCCTTTTGGATAAGATCCCTTAAAATTGTTAATTGGTTCATAAGTTCCTTCATCCCAAAGCATAACGGTACCTCCACCATATTCACCTTGTGGGATAGTTCCTTCAAAAAGGCGATAAGATAAGGGATGATTTTCAACATGAACTGCGAGTCTTTTGTCTTTGGGATTAAAAGATGGGCCTTTAGGAATCGCCCAACTTAATAAAACACCATTAAATTCTAAGCGAAAATCATAGTGATCATGACTGGCTAGATGGTGTTGAACACAAAACTTTAATTTCTTAGAACCTTTTTTAATGGTACCTTTAGGTTCAGGGGTTTTCGTAAAATCTCTTTTAGAGTTATATTTTGTTAATTTAGTCATAAAATTACCTCTAAAAATAGTTTGAGAATATTTTTAATTGTTATACTTATTTATCTATGATATATATAAATATTTTGTCTTCAATATCATTAATTAAAACATAGATGTTTAGAGAACTTTCTAAAATAAATAATTTTAACATTTCTAAGACGGTGGCAATGATTGAAAAAAAGCAAAAATTTTCAACATTAGCGGGTATAAAAGGTATATAATCTGGAGTGGTTTCACCAGCATAAACTACTAAAGATAAAACAGCCATCAGCATTAAAAATCCAGCAAAATAATCTACAAATTCACCAATTAAATACAAGAAGAATACTAAACCGAGAAAAATTCCTTTTAAGCATATAAATAAAAGAGCATTTATGAGAACCAAAATACTTTTTATAAACTTAATGAGAAGTTTATCAGTACTATTTTTTAAATAATCAAAATAATATTCAAGTTTGGTAATATTTTTATAATTTTCTTTATATATTCTAACATAGGTAGAATATCGTTCTTCTTTGACTTTAGAAAATTGCTTAGAATATCTAATTTCATGAAGGATATTATCATATTCTTCTCTTTTTTCAGTATCTAACAAGGTTTCTTTGGCTTCATTTAAATTGGCCATTATTTTACTAGCTTCAACATTTTTGTTGATATCGGGATGATATTTTTTAGCCATCTGTTTATAAGCTATTTTTATCTCTTCAGTGGTAGATGTTTCTTTAATTCCTAAAATTTCATAATAATTAATCATAGGCACTCCTAAATACAGGGATATTATAACATATTTTGGTAAAAATAGGTAGTTGTTATTAGGGGTAACTTAAAATTTAAAAAATACCTAACATTATATTTTTACAATTACTAGAACAAACTCCAATATTTAACTTTATCTTGTAATTTGCTACTGCCAGAAATAACGATTTTTCTTTTTATACTTTCTTTCTATTAATTATCATTTAAAACCTTTTCTACTTCATTAATTAACTCTTCTTTTTTAGGAATATAATAAGTATAAGTAGAAGCAAAAACATTGTTTGAAAGTCCACCTAAAGC